>JAKAUU010000016.1 GCA_021817505.1 Microcaldota archaeon
CAAGCCGCATAATGCACTGAACGGCGCAAGGTACGAGTTTGAGGCGCTGTGCAGGATAATCTACGGGAAAAGCGTTCTGCCGCAGTTTCGCGACAGGCCGGTACCTGAAGAGCTAATCAAATAGGCAGGTTAATGCCTGGTTATTTGTCAGCCTATTCCACTCGCGCTTTGCATAAGCATATGCTTTTTGGCCATGTTTCGGCTTGCTTCTATGGCAAGCCATAAACTATCAAAAAAACATTATAAAGCAATCCTGTAATCGACAAGATAGGATATTATTTATGCCTTGCCACCTACATATCTTTATGAGCGGCAGGGTGTTTTTATCAGGTGGAGGAAGCGCGAAGCAGACGTTTGATTTAGACGAAGTATTCCTTCAGGACCTTAAAAAGATACTTTACATACCTTTAGCGTGGCCTAATGACGATTTTGACAGCTGTTTGAGATGGTTTAATTCGACTATGGAACTGCACAGGAAGAAGGTGAAGGTAGACATGCTTACGGATCTGAGCAGGAAGGTTGAATTAAAAGATTATGACGCCGTCTACATAGGAGGAGGGAATACATTTAAGCTTCTTAAAAAAATAAAGGATAGCAAATTTGATGTAAAGCTAATTGAATATTATAAAAATGGTGGAACCGTTTATGGAGGATCTGCTGGAGCCATAATATGGGGAAGGAACATTGACATCGCACGGATATGCGCTGATGCTGATGTAAATTTAGTAGGATTGAAGAATACTAGCGGATTTGACATACTTGACGGGATTGATGTTCAGTGTCATTATAGCAATTCCCAGTCAGATGAACACAAAGAGTATGTAAAAATGAGCGGTAGAAGGGTTATTGCAATACCTGAAGATTCTGCATTAGTAGTAGAGGGAAATAAACTTAGAGTAATCGGAATTGAACCTATAAGTTTAATTACAGAAAATGCTGTGAAACTTTTTAATGTAAGACAAGAATTTATCCTTAGTCAGTTAAATAACACTAAGAAAAAGGTCACTTAAAGATTAATATCATTAGAAGGATTCATGAATGAAGTAACTTAAGGCAAAAAGCCCTAAGAGGGAATTGAACCCCCGACATCTTGTTTACAAAACAAGCGCTCTACCACTGAGCTACTAGGGCATGCTGAAAACGCAGCATTGCGTAAACTACCTCCTTGTTTAAAATATAAAAAGGTACCGTCATCTGCTTAATAGGATGTCCTTGAACGACCTGACGAAGTATGCCTTGGCGCGCTTAACCTCTGCCTTGCCCTCCTTTGTCAGTTCGTACTTTATTATCTTTCCGTTCTTCTTCCCTTCTATCAGATTATTGTTCTTGAGCTCCTTCAGGGCCGGGTATATGGTTCCTGCCTTGGGCTTTGCCCCCCTTCTCTTCTCTATCTCTTCGGCAAGCTCCTCTCCGCACATCTTCTTTTTTGAGAGCAGCCAGAGTATCTGGAACGAGAGCATTCCGCGCATGTCGCACGTGCCGCAGGTTTTCTTCATCTTTATCGATACTCTGTAGTATAAAGGATATATTTAAAGATTCAGTTTAATGCTCTTGACTTAGCCAGGGCTTACATGCTCCTGTCTGCGAAGAACTTCTTGCTGTTCTTTGTCTTTAGCCCTTTGACTATGTGGTCGAAGGCCTTCTCAGGATCCGATTCCATTCCGCATGTGTAGAGATCCAGAGTGGCATAGTTGTACTCCTTCCATATGTGGAGCGCCACATGGCTCTCGGTTATGAGCGCTATTACGCTTATGCCTCCCTTCTTGCCTCCGAAGGACCATGCTTTTACCTCAACAAGAGTCATGCCTGCGATCTTTATCGCATTTGTGACAAGGTTCTTCAGATACTCCATGTCATCCATGCGCTTCATGTCGAGATCATACAGGTTCCCGTAGAAGTGCTTTCCTATTATCCTGTCGTCTACCTTGATTTCGTCTTTTTCAGGAAGAGTAGCTCCGACGACCTTTGTTATCGTCTTCACGTTTGCCTTCTCAATAGTGCCATCCATCTTTATCTATTGCCTTGTTTTATTCTTTTGAACCTGTTTTGTTTTTAATGAATGCAGATATTCGGATGCAAAAGATATTTAAATATAATTATGCGGAGCCTTTCTATCATTACTGTTAGATGTTGAATTTCATGGATATTAAAGAGCTTGATGGCAGGCTTCCCGACGAGGTTATTGCGTCATTTGCTGGGCGCGGGATAAAGGAGTTCACTCCGCCTCAGGCGCTCTCTGTTGAGTTCGGCCTTCTTGAAGGAAGGGATTTCGTGGTGGCTGCGCCAACTGCGAGCGGCAAGACGCTCATTGCAGAGATGGCCATGCTCAGGAGCGTCATTAAGCGCAGGAAGAAGGCGATATATGTTGCTCCGATGCGAGCCCTTGTCAGCGAGAAGTACCATGAATTCAAGGAGGCATACCCTAATCTTAAGATTGCAATGTCCATAGGGGATCTTGACTCTCTTGACAGCTGGCTCCACGAGTATGACATAGTGCTCGCGTCTACTGAGAAGCTCGACAGCCTGATAAGGCATGGGGCTGACTGGCTGGACTCGATAGGCTGCGTGGTATTCGACGAGGTGCACATGCTTGACGATTCATCGAGAGGACCCACGCTTGAGATACTCATGACGAGGCTGAAGCGCGTTGCTAGGGATTCGCAGATAATAGCGCTCAGTGCGACCATAGGCAATGCGAAGGAGCTTGCAGAGTGGCTTGGCAGCGAGCTTATAGAGAGCGATTACAGGCCTGTAGAGCTGCGTAAGGGCATAGAGCATAGCGGAACAGTCTATTATGCTGATGGGGAGGAGACTCTGAAGAGCAGCGATAAGAGCGCAGAGGCGCGCATAGTCGCCAATACTCTTGACCTGGGCAAGCAGATACTGCTCTTCTACAGCGCCAAGAGGAATACAGAAGCAGGAGCCGAGAGGCTCTCCCTGCTCGTCTCTTCAAAGCTTAATGATGGAGAGAAGAAGAGGCTTGCAGAGGTCTCGAAGAGGATACTGGGGGCTCTTGGCAGACCGACTGCGCAGTGCGAGAAGCTTGCAAAACTTGTTGAGAGGGGCGTTGCCTTCCATCACAGCGGCCTTGTAAACGAACAGAGGCATGAGGTCGAAGAGGCATTCAAATCGGGGCTCATAAAGGCGATATGCTCGACTACCACCCTTGGGGTTGGAGTCAATCTGCCTGCGCATACGGTAGTCGTCAGGGACACAGTAAGATATGACGAGCAGTATGGGAGCACGCACATGAGCGTAAATGTTGTGACGCAGCTCTTCGGAAGGGCAGGTCGGCCGAAGTATGATAAGATGGGAAGGGCGCTGCTCATAGCGAAATCCAAGGAGGACATGCGCGAGCTATACAACAGGTATATAGACGGCGAGCTCGAGCCTGTCGAGTCGAAGCTTGGCATGGAGAGCGTCCTCAGGACGCATCTGCTCTCGTTTATAGCTACGCGGTTCTTGACTAGCAAGGAGTCCATATCGGACTTCATGTCAGGCACTTTCTACGGCTATCAGTACTCGGACATGGATGACCTTAACAGGATAGTCGGCAGGGTGCTGAACGAGCTTGAGGGATGGAACTTCATAGAGAGGCACGGCAGCGTCTACAAAGCCACTAGGATAGGCGAGAGGGTCAGCGAATTGTACATAGATCCTATGTCGGGCAAGTGGATGATAGACTCGCTGCCTAATGCAAAGGACGTGTTGTCGATATTGTTCATGATATCGAATACGATAGAGATGCGCCCGTACGTCAAGGTTATTGATGAGGCGGAGGAGCAGTTTGTCGTCTACCAGAAGATGATCGAGAATGAGGGCAGTTATATGATTTCTGAGGAGTTCGGCTACTATGATCCGCTGAAGCCTTTTTCGACGTCGATAATGCTGAATGACTGGATAAGCGAGAAGCACGAACAGGAGATAACTCTGAAGTACAAGACGACTCCGGGAGCGATCTATACGAAGATAAACAATGCGGACTGGCTCCTCTACTCCGCTGCGGAGCTTGCGAAGCTGATAAAGAGCAGCTCCAGGCGGATAATCGAGATGCGTGTACGCATGCGCTACGGGATAAAGGAGGAGCTGATGGATCTTGTGAGGCTTGAGGGGATAGGAAGGGCAAGGGCGCGCCTTCTCTTCTCGGAAGGGATTACTGACGTTAAAAGCCTGCGCAAAGATGGCTCGAGGGAGAGGGTGGAAAGGCTTCTTGGCAAGGAATTGGCAAGGCATATCTACGATCAATTGAACGGATGAGCTCTTTTCCTCGTGTAATTCCGCTAATGGAATTTACAGAAAGCTTAATAAAAATGAGCAAATACTATAAGTTCAGTTTTAAGGCGACTGGTGAAAAAAATGGGAGTTTTTGATAAGCTTGGTCAGACATTTGGCCAACAGGGAAAGGACATGGATCTCGGAGACTACATGAGCGCTGTAGAGATGGAAGATGTAGACGTAATGCACGAACCTGCAGACATGTACATCAAGCCTGTATCTATATCAAGCGAGGATGAAGTCAAGTCTGTTGAGGACGAACTTGCCAAGAAGAACATAATACTTCTTGACATAACTGAACTGAACAAGAGGCCAACTACAAGAAGCAATGTCGTATCTGAGCTTAAGAGATTCACTGCAAAGATAAACGGGGACATAGGCCAGATAGACCAGACAAGGATACTGCTGACACCTGGAAAGGTAAAGATAATAAAGAGGAAGAAGTAGTTATCACTCCTTTAAGGCGGTTATTAGGGCGTGCACCTCGGTGCCGCTCGGCTGGGACGCAGAGACCATTCTTCGGAAGACTGCGCTCACAGCCTTTTTGTTTCTTATCCTTTTCTTTTCAAGAGAGCTATCGAAGATCTTGAATAGGTAGTTAAGCTCCTTCCTCTCAACCTTCCTGCTAGATATATCCTTGTATATGGGCAGCATCTTCTGCTTTGTGAACTCGTAGAGTATGAGCGAAAGCGCATGCGAGATGTTCAGCACCGGATAGTTCTTGTCAGTAGCTATGTACATGACCATGTCGCACTCCTCTATCTCCTTGGCGCTCAGCCCCGTATCATCCCTGCCTATAAGTATGCCGATTACAGCTTCCTTCCCGAATCTCTTCAGCTTCTGGGCGGAATTCTGGAGCAGGAAGATCCGCTTGAAGGTGCGGTTGGCCTTCTCCCATATGCCGGTTGTGCCTATCACTATGGTACACTCCCTTGTAGCTTCGGCTATGCTCCCGTAGACCTTTGCATTCTTCAATAATGAGCTGGCATGCTTTGAGAACATGATGGACTTGCTTCCCGTAAGCTTTGCCCTTGGCTTAACGAAATAGAGCTTCTTTATCCCGAAGTTCATCGAGACTCTGGCTATGTACCCTATGTTTATCTGGTACTTCGGCTCTACTATTATTATCTTGAAGCGCAGATTATCGCCACATTATTACAAGCAGGGCCGAGACCGCAAGTGAGTTTACAAGTATGTGCGTTATTATGCTTGGGTAGAGCGATCCCGATTTCTTGAAGACATAGCCTGCAAGCAGTCCGAAGAACATCGCGGCTATGACCTCTATCGCAAAGGTCGAATCGTAGCTGGCATGCAGAAGGCCGAATATTACTGCGCTTACGACTATGCCTACCCAGTTAGAATCGTAGCCCGATCTTAGGAACCTCGATATTGTAGTGTTTGAGATAAGGTTTATCCTGTCTATAAGAAAGCCCCTGAATACTATCTCCTCGTTTATCGGCTCTATCACTGCAGTGAATATATAGAACCATAAGGGTGCGCCGGTGAAGAGTACACTCGCATTGGTGTTTATGGTTATGTTTGAGAAGCCTTCGAAAGCCGAGACTGCAATCTCGAACAGCAGTATTGTTACAAAGAGAAGAAATCCTATCCATGCTGCATTTAGGGAGATGCTCTCCTTAGACAGGCCCAGGGAGCGCAGAGTTGTGCCTATGCTCTCCCTTCTGTAGAACTTTGAATAGAGAAATATGGCTATCGATAATGAGAGAAGGACCTCTGTCTCCAGCACGAAGTTGAAGGAATTCAGAGAGATTATACCAGCAGCATATGCGCCGTATGCGAGTATTCCGAGAAATCCTGCCGAGAATATGTAAAATAGGATTAGTACTATGAGCGAGATGCTCCATTGCGATAGATGCTGCATGTAGCTCTCAGTCAAAAGGCGCACCTATTTGCCTTTGAACTCAGTGTACCTGCATCTGCCGCATGAATACCTGTCCTTATGATCAGCCATTCTGGCTCCGCACTTCGGGCAGTACTTGCTTCCCGGCTTGTATGCGCTCGTTTTTTTGCCTTCTTTTGCCATTTGATCATCCGATTACTCGCTCTTCTCCTCAGGTTTTGCATCCTCCTTTGCAGGCTCTGCTTCCTTCTTTGCAGGCTCTGCGGCTTTTGCGATCGCCTGCTTCTTCTTTGCGCTGAGCTTGAATGCGCCTCTCTGCTTCGCCTCCTTTGTCAGGTAGGCATAAGCCGTTATTGTGCATCTCTTCTGTCCGTATTCCTGGTCTATGCTCACAATCTCAACCATCTCCGGATCAAGATTCTTCTTCTTGCACAGCTCCTCCTTGACCTCGGCCCTGGTAGGGGTCTTGGCCTTATAGCTAGCATTTGCCTTTATCTCCTTTCTCTCAAACAGCTTGTTCTCGTGCTCTTTCTCTATGTTAAGTTCCATTCTAACCGCCCATTACTCTTGATATCGCTTTTCTTCCCGAAGCCTCCATGATCTCTATCTCAGAACCCGCTTTTACGCTGTGCTTCATATCATCAGGTATCGGCAGATCGAAAGTCTCATATGTCTCAAGGTCCATGACCTGTGCAGTAGTGTCGGTAACCGAGACCACCTGGGCCTTCTTCTTCGTTATCACAGGCACCTCTATGTCTCCTGAGCTAGGCTTCAGAAGGGTCTTCTTCTGGCCATCGAAGATGCCTATTCCGGTTATGCGCATCTTTGCTGCTCCGTGCTTGCCGGGGGCAGAGGTCTCTATGTCAACTACCCTGCATGCTATCCCGTCTATCATTACGAAGCGGCCTACCTTTAGGTCCTTCATTGATCCATATGTTATTTCGTCTGTCACCAAACCAGCTTCTCAAAAGATTTAATATGCAAAACAAGCGAACCTGTTTCTATTATCATAGCAGTATTAACTAGGAAAAATTTATAAATGCAATTAGCAGGCCTGTTGAATACAGGCCTGCCATCGAACAAATAATTCAGTAGATGGACTGCAGAGCTTCCAGTCGCATAGGCGCCACGTGCTCGTTGACCTTCTTGTCTCCGAACTTCGCCTTCACTCCAGTCACTATCGACATTACCCTTATCTCCTCGCCCAGCTCCGGAAGCATGCGTGCCCCGAAGATCACGTTTGCATCTCCTGCAACGCCTTCGGTTACCCCGTTTGCTATCGCCGTAGCCTCGCTTATGGTAAGGTTGCTGCCTCCTGTGACCTGTATGAGTGCACCCTTCGCCCCGTCATTCTCAACTGATAGCAACGGATGCGCCAGAGTCGACTTTATGACCTGCTCCACTCTGCCAGGACCCTTTCCGGATCCCAGGCTTATTACGGCTGTGCCTGTGTTTCTTACAACCGTGTTAAGATCGGCAAAGTCCAGGTTTATCAGGCTTGGGAAGTATATCGTGTCTGATATTCCCTTTACAGCGTTGCCCGTTATATTGTCTACGAACTCAAAGGCCTTGTCCATTGGAAGGTTTGGAACGTATGAGAGCAGCTTGTCGTTCTCAACGACTATGGTGCAGTCGGCTTCCTTGTTCAGGCGCTCTATGCCCCACTCTGCCTTTATCTTCCTGCTCCTCTCAAGCGCAAATGGATACGTGACAGTCGCTATTACCGTTGCGCCTACCTCGCGTGCTATGTGTGCGACTATAGGAGCTGAACCTGTTCCTGTCCCTCCTCCCATGCCTGCAGCGATGAAGACCAGGCTGTAACCCTCAAGGGCCTGCCTTATCTCCTCCTTGCTGACCTCTGCACACTTTTCAGCTACCTCTGGGAAGCCGCCTGCCCCCAGGCCATTTGTTATGCTCTTTCCTATGAGCAGCTTCTTGTCAGCCTTTATTATGTTCAGATGTGCTATATCTGTGTTTATAGCTATCTTGTCAGCGCTCTGCATGCCGTATTTGGATAGCCTGTTGACAAGGTTGCTACCCTGTCCTCCGCAACCCACAACCGCTATCCTCGGCTTGAAGGCATCATAGTCGAACTGCTCGTTTCCCATTCTCGCACCCATCTATCCCTAAATATAAAAGGGATCTCAAATGAGATCCAAGTCATACTTCGCAGATTTTTCCTCGCTGCTGAACTTTCCGGCTATGGATGAGCCCTTGACTCCGGTTACTATGGCCACTATCTCTATCTGGCCTTCGTAGCCTGGAATTATCCTTGCTCCCCACTTTATGTTTGCCTTAGGGTCCATGCGTTCGGTTATTATCTCTCCTGCGTGTATTGCGTCTCCGAGGCTCAGGTCAGATGCTCCTGATATGTGGATCAGTGCACCCTTCGCGTTCTCGAAGTCCACGTCAAGCAGCTTGTTCTTTATTACAGCTTCTGCCGCGGCAGTTACCTTCTCGTTGCCCTTTCCTACTCCTACGGATATGAAGCCTACGTCTCCGCTGCCCATGATCGACCTTACGTCTGCAAAGTCTATGTTGATCAGGCTCGGCTGCGTTATTGTCCAGACAAGTCCGCCTATTGCCTTTGCAAGTATGTCATCTGCAACTGCGAATGCCTCGTTCATTGGCAGGTTAGGAACCAGCTTTACGAGCCTGTTGTTATCCAGGATTATAACGCTGTCGCTGAACTTTCTCAGCTTCTGGATACCCTCCTCTGCCTTTACCTTTCTTACTCTTTCGAGGTCGAATGGGTATGTTACCATCGCGACTACTATAGCGCCCTGCTCCTTTGCTATCTGGGCCACTACCGGCATTGCGCCTGTTCCTGTTCCTCCTCCCATACCTGCGCACAGGAAGACGAGTTGCGCCCCATTTATTACCTCTTCTATTGCCTGCCTGTCAGCCTCTGCTGCCTTGGCTCCTACTTCAGGAGTTCCACCGGCTCCGAGACCTCTTGTCAGGCTCTTTCCAATAAGGACCTTCTTTATTCGGTCGTCAAGCATCTTAAAGTGCTGAACGTCCGTGTTAATTGCTACGAGATCCGTACCTTTAACACCGCTCTTCAGCAGCCTCTGTGCTGTGTTGTTGCCACCTCCTCCTACCCCTATGGTGACTATTTTTATCTGGGGTGTAGAGTTGCTGTCCAGTTCTTCGCTCTTATTCGCAAGAAACTCGCTAGAGAAATCCACCATGCGATCGCCAGTTTATATAAACTATTGAATATGTTTAAATATCTTTTGTATGCGTCTTAGTAATGGAACTGCTTATACTTTAATAAATTTCATATACTTAGGTAAAGAATTTTTAATGGAGATCATGGATTTTTGCATGGTTTTTGCGCAGAATTTGCATAAGGATAAGCATATTGCAGCATGAACATGCTGTTCATGGGGCCCGTTCATCCTGAGAGCTTCGACTTCCTCTGCATCTCGAACATCTCGATTACCTCCTTCGTTGTCGTCGCGTCTTCTGCGCTCTTGTCCTCCCTTATGCCGTCGCTGACAAGACGCGGGAAGCGCAGCGCGTAGCCCTTTCCGTTGTTTATCCCGCAGGTGTGCATGCTCGACTGCGTTATCTCGTCGGCCCTCACCGTTACTATGAATTTGGGGTCTACCCAGAAATCAGGCTCGACGACGGCATTCACCCTTGCAGGCCTGTGCTTCGACTTTATCTCGTCAAGAGCCTTCTTCAGCGATTTCATCTGCGCTTCACTGAAGCCCGTGCCTATCCTTGTTATCGTCTCGAAAACGTCATCCTTCTCGTTATAGACACCGGCGAGAAGCCCTCCGAACTTGAACTCTGCCCTTAGCCCCTTTCCCAGATAGTATCCAAGGATTACGAGATCAAGAGTGTCTGAGAGTTCGCCCTTGTAGCTCCTCTTCAGCTTTATCCATGAGAACTTCCTCGCGCCTGCTATATACTTGGAATTCAGCTCTTTCGCCATTATCCCTTCCAGACCGTCCTCTATCACATTGTTGAAGTACTCGTCTATTTTCTTCGGGTCCTTGGTCACGATCCTGTCCGAGAGCCTTATCATCCTCCTTTTCTTAAGGACAGATTCGAGAAGTTTTCTCCTTTCATGGTAAGGCCTGGTCATCGTCTCCTTTCCGTTAAGATACATTATGTCGAATGAAAAGAGGGTTAGCGGCATCTCCCTGGACATCTCCTCGACCCCATGCTTCCTCTTCCTCTGTATGGTCTCCTGGAATGGGAGGAACTGGTCCGTGGATTCGTTGTACCCTATAGCTTCTCCCTCTATTATTGCAGAATCGGCGTCTATCTCATCCAATGCGGCTTTGACTACCTCGGGGAACATTGGCGTCAGCACCTCAAGGTTCCTGGAGTATATCTCCACCTTTTTCCTCTTCCTGTCCATGTGTATCTGCTGCCTCAGCCCGTCGTATTTCGACTCTATTGCGCACTCCCCGTGCGTCTTTTCCAGGATCTCCTCTGCTGTCGGAAGACGCTCTGCAAGAGCAGGTCTTATCGGGCTGAAGAGCCCGACCTCTATTGCCTCTATGCCTTTTATGCCGTCCTTTGATATTATCTCTCCGATCCTGCCAAGGTCGCTGCATATGTTGTATGCGTTCTCCAGGACAGGCTTGGAATCCCTGCTGCCGGTGAATGCCTTTGAGAGCGCCTCTAGTATCGTCGCATCGCCGAGTCCCAGGCGAAGCCTTCCGAGGGCAAATCTTGTTATGTAGCGTGCTTCGAGAGGGGATGATGCTGAGAGCATCTCCATGAGCATCCTTATCTTCAGCTCCTGGCTGCCCGTGCCTCCTGTCTTCGCTATCCTGTGCATCGATTCATATATGTCGTTTACTTCGAAGCGCTTCGAATTTATCCGCTTCAGCTTCGACTTTGCGCAGAATGATTCCGCAGTAGTTCCGAGGTCTCCGGATCTTTTGTAAGCATCTATTACCGAGTCTTTCGAATAGCCCGTTGCCGCAGCTATTGCCTGCTCTGCAAAGCTCTCCGCCATGCCTATGACTATGCCCTCGAATGACGGGCTTAATACGCCCTGTGTCAGGTATATGAGGTGTTTTATCTCATCTGAAGAGGATTTTGAGAGAAGCTCCGAGAGTATGTCTATCATCTCCAGCCTTGAGCTCGTACCCTCGAGCTTTTCATAATAAGAAGCAGTATCTTTGAACAACATGTTACCGCTATTAGTCATGTTTTTAGGTTTATATATTTGTCTGAAATGCGGTCAGCAGCCAGAGTAAGCTGATGCTGCCGTTCGTATGGCACGTGCAGATAATGAGGGGTTTCCATGATCAGGACTGCATGAATGCGCTCGGTATCGGGGCATACATCTTCTTGAACTGCCTTTTGCCGGAGAAATAGTCGTACATGACCATCTTGTAAAGATTTACTTCGCCCTGCATAAGGGTAAGGTAGATTATGCCGACAATGGATGCACCGAGGATAACATAATATACTGCGCTGAATTCCAGGAATATGGTAAATCCAATAACTCCATACATGAAGATCACCGCACCGATGACCATGGCGATTAGCAGTATCTTGAATACAGCGGTGTTGGTTAACGCCTTTGCCTTAATTGTGCGCTTTAGGCGGGTCTTTCCCAGAGCAAGGTTTAGCATTGCTGAGATGATGCTGTTTTTATACATGAGCTGCGAGCTTAACACAGTTGATTTTATCGGACCTGTTTTTTTGTCTATGATTATTGGCGTTACAAAAAAACTGGATACTCCCAGGGTAATTCCGGCTGCGATTGCGGCCAGCTCGGAAAATATGAATTTTCCGCTGAATCCAATGCGGGATAATAAGTAGATGAACACGCCTTCGAATATGGCCCACTCAAATATCAGCTTTGAGTATTGCCTTGCTTCAGATAGTCCTTTGAGTATGTGCGGTTTGCCGCCGTCAAGCAATATCTCCCTGAAATTCAATACCATGGCAAAGGAGAAGTAATACAGCGTGTATACCGCTGCGATCAGCATGGCTATGAACCCGAAGGTAACGTATAATGTAAAGAAAGACCGTGGAACAACAAAAAAGAGCGCGAAATATGCGACAATCTCAAAGCCAATGACAAAAGAAGACAACAGCATATAATCGAGTATCCTGCGGTTGTCGTATACGAACACATTGACGTTGAAGGATATTGTCTGGATTGCCTCTGCTGTAGGGTCTGAATCTGCACTTTGACCGGCAGCCTGTGGCAAGATAATCGATACAGCTTATCCTATAAAAACTTAATAAATGATGCATATTGCCCGCATTTTAAAGAGATGAGAACTGTACCTGATGCAATGTTTGTTATTCCTCGTTTATTATGCTGTAGATCTTCTCGGCGAAAAAGCCCCTGTTGCGCTCCTTCTTCTCCTGTACGAGTATGCCATCGTGAACGAGTCGCTCTACCGCATGCTTTGCAGTCGGGTAAGTCGCGTCTATCGCATCTCGCGCATCTGCTATGGTTATGTACGGGTTCTTGAAGAGCTCATCCAGTATTATTCTTGAGGATTCTGCAGACTTCGAGGTCCCTAATCTCTTCATGCATGCATTCCTGTAATCGGAAAGCTTTGCTGCAGTCCTGACCGCTTTCCTCGCCTGATAATGCATCGCTTTCAGGAAGAACTTTACCCATGAGAGGTAGTCTCCGGTCTTGCTCACATGCAGTATCGTGTCATAGTACGCTCCTCTGTCTCTCTCGAAGTACTCGCTTATGCAGAGGCTTGGAAGATTGAGCAGCTTGCTCCTCTGCAGATATACAGATATAAGCAGTCGGCCGGTGCGTCCGTTTGCATGCTCAAACGGCCTTATCGCCTCGAATTGGTAGTGGAAGAGAGCGAGCTGCACTATCGGATGCATGGCTTCATTCTCCTGCATATAGTATAGGGCATTCTCGAGCAGAGGCATGACTCTCTCCGGAGGTGGTGGAACGTAGCGCGCTATCGCTGCGGGTGTTTCCGGAGAGCCGAGCCAATTCTGCCTCGTTCTTATAACAGAGTCCTTTTCGTTGTTGCTATCCGCCATCGCCTTGTGTGCTTGAAGTATAACGTGTGAAGTGATCTCGCCCCTGCTTATCGCAGGCATGCATGCCCTCAGGGCTTCTATGTGGCCGAATGCCTCTCTTGCAGCCTTGGGATCTGATATCGACCTCTTTCCCCTCTCATACCTGAAGAGATTGTCGAGGGTCTCACCGTTGCCATGCAGCCTTGCACTGTAAAGGGCCTCCTTTCTCGACTGAAGCTCCGCAAACTCTGGAAACTCGTTTGTGATGGCCTCAAGACGGCCCAGTTCGAAGCCTGTCTTTGCCAGAAGGGTTATTGCCTCGTCGTCAAATCTTATCTGCACTGGAAGGAGACGCGGTACGAATGAATAGTAATTGGTATGCTGGTTCTGCACGAATATTAGTTCGCCGGCCATGCCATTGAACTCTGTCGGATTCATTTCATCATCACGTAATGATATTATATTAAAGAAAACTATTTAAATATTAATTAATATCGCATTTATCCAGATAATTTAGATTAGTATGAATTTTTTAGGTGATTATGAACAATATACATATACTATAAACTATTTTACCCTCATACTTAGCATTTTAGTAATATTAATTAAATTAATCTAAATTATAATTAATATAATCTTAATTACTGTTTATTTTTTCAATATATATTATTTTTTATTAAAATATAATTAATTATAGATATTATATCGGCGCATTAGTGTTTAGAATATCCTGATTATTTGTTTAATTAGCAATGTTATTCATAGTTAAAAAATTTATTTTATAATTAATATGGCAATTATATATGCTAATATCAATGTATTTAGTTTTTTATATTAAATATTTAATATATTAATTTAATATAGTATCGATATGTGTTATTAATGCAGTTTAAGATTATAGGACGCACTATTAGTCGGATAGTAAACAGGTATAAATAGATCATATTATAATTTATTATTAAAATATTAATATATATGTATATTATAATTAATCTGAAATTAATAATAATTTATGTTAAATAATATACTTATTAAATTTAATATAATTGTGTGATGTACTTACTGATGTTGATAAGACGCACTGCATCTGCAGCACGTGTAATATACTTGATGGCTACTTATACTTACTTGTTCTTGTTTCTAAAGTAAACAAAAAGTGCAACGAACACTATGATAACAGTTATTGCGATAACTGCCTGGAATGCATAGCCAGACTGCGGCTGAGAGGCAGCAGAGGCTGTTGATGCGGTGTCCACAGGAGCGATTGTGGTCGTCGTAGTAGAATTAAACTTGCTTGCTGGTGCAGACTCGAATACAGCTATGACTGGATCTGATGGGGCGGCAAATGTTATGGTGCATGCTGCGATATCTAATATGAATGGGGTTATCTCCTGCCATGTACCGTTCCTCAGAATGAATGGGATCATATCAGATGCTGGGATGCTGCAGTTATAGTGCATTGTTAGGTTTGCTGAGATATTCCTGTTGCTGAATGTGTAGTTTACCGCTTTTATCGCAGACATATTTGAAAGAGAAGGTATATCGGCAGGTGCAGCTGCGGCAGTCATGCTGAAGCAGGATGCGGTTACCGGTTTTATGGCGAAGGTCACGTTTAGCGATGGATAATTTATTAAATATCCGGAGGTGTCATTGCATATCTGTTCCACTGCTCCTGACGAAGTTACGGAATGGGGCGTTGTTGGGATGGTGGTTATTGTAGTGGAGGTTGAGGTGATTGAACTGGTAGCAGTTATTGTTCCTGGAAGATGCCCGAAGAAGCCTGTTGATCCCCCAGCATATGGATTTGATACCTGAGTGCCAGTATGTATTGTGACGGTGTCTCCTGCGGAACATGCGATTGCATTTGGAGTCGAACTGTCTATCACTTCATAGGAATAAGTTGCCTGTGCTGTAGGGGATGCAACCAGTGAATTTGTATTCTGTCCTGCCATCTGGTCTGCAGTTGTGCATGTTGGAGCAGATGCTCCTGCAACTGAGTACCAGTTGTAAGTATATGGTGATGTTCCTCCAACTGCATTCGCGGTTAATGTTACACTCTGTCCTGGATTTATTATCGGGCCGGCAGGGACGATGGCCCCTGCTGTAATTGCGTTGTTTACAGTTATTACGTCATTCGATGAGAGTTGTGTCTCAGGGGTTGATGCACTGTCAGTTACACCTATGCAGTATGAGTTTGTTGAGGTTGGACTGACTGTTATGCTGTTTGATGTTGCCGTTACTGATGAATATGTCGCAAGTACATTTCCACTGTCCTGTGAGCAGGTATTTCCTGTTAATCCAGTATACCACTTTACCGTATAATCAGGGGTTCCTCCTGACCATGAAGCAGTAAATGATACTGACTGGCCGCTGTCTATAGTCGGGTTTGAAGGGCTGATTGCCGGGCTGGATAGCACAGGATTGACTGTTATCTCAGAGGTTACGTCATGGATCTGGATATTGGTGTTGATGATTACTGCGTTGTTGCCGTTCAGGTTTGTCACATAGGCATAGGTTCCGGAAGGAGCAATGGCCATCCCTTCCGGTGCGTTGAATCCATATGTTATTATGCCTGCTATCGTATTTGTTGCAGCGTTGACGATTGCAACGTTCCTGTTGTCATTGATATAAGCATATTCTCCCGTAGGGGAGAAGGCCATTCCAGGATAGGTAATTATATTGGTTATTGCACCTATCACGGTGTTTGTGGCAGTGTTTATTACCACAATGTTATTGGTGTTGAAGTTTTCAACATATGCATATGCTCCTGAAGGAGAGAAGGCCACCGATTGAGGGGAGGAAAACCCTGAAGTGATTGCATTTGTCACAGTATTGGTGGCCGTGTTGATTATCACTACATTGTTTGAGCCTGAATTAGTTATATATGCATATGTTCCTGATGGAGAGAAGGCCACGCCTTGTGGTCCTTTGATGCTTGCCGATATCGAATTAACTACTGAATTCGTGGCAGTGTCGATGATCGCAACATTGCCACCGTACTGGTTTGTAACATAGGCATAGGTTCCTGATGGAGAGAAGGCTATGTAACTTTGGCCGTTGAATCCTGAATTTATTACGCCGGTTACTGTATTAGTAGACGTACTGACAATCACAATATTGGTCGGGATTGTTCCGCTGCAGGCCTCGTTGCAGTTGGCTATATAAGCATAGGTTCCTGATGGAGAGAAGGCAACACCTGAAGGATAACTGAATGGAGAGGTTATGGCACTTACGATTGAATATGCACTAATGGCATTGTCAGTCACGAACGCACAGTAGTAGGTGTTCGCCGCAGGGGTAACCGGGGAGAATGTTACTGAAGTGGCAGAAAGTCCTATGTCCTGTTGGATAAGTGTGGACTGCTGGGTGCATGCAGAGGTTGCTGAAGAGTATAGTGATGCGCTGTAGGTAGGGGTTCCTCCTGACCATGAAGCAGTAAATGATACTGACTGGCCGCTGTCTATAGTCGGGTTTGAAGGGCTGATTGCCGGGCTGGATAGCACAGGATTGACTGTTATCTCTGATGTGACACTCTTTGTTGTCGGCACGCCGGTGTTGATTATAACTAGGACATCTGAGTATATGTTTGTCATGTATGCATAGGCGCCGGTAGGAGATATTGCAACGCCGCCGCGGTTGTCGAATGGAGAGTGTATTGTGCCGACTATCGAATTTGTGGCAGTGTTGATTATTGAGATGTTGCCCCAGAAGCTTGTTGCATATGCATACCCTCCTGAAGGGGCAAAGTAAACGCCGTCGGGGTTGGTAAGTCCTGATCCTGTTACCACACCAACCACAGTGTTTGTGGCAGTGTCGATGATTACCGCGTTGTAGGCATTGAAGTTCGTAACATAGGCATAGGTTCCGGAGGTGGAGAAGGCCACGCCAGTAGATGCACTGAATCCGGCAGTTATCGAACCGGTTACGGAGTTGGTAGCAGTATTGATTATCACTATATTGCCATTGCCTGTTGTACCGCATGACGGACCGCAATTCGCCACGTATGCATAGGTTCCTGATGGAGAGAAGGATATCCCATATGGGGATGAAAATCCGGAAGATATCGTTCCTGTCACCGTATTCGAAGCAGTGCTGATTATAGATATTGTGTTGCTGCCCATATTTGTTACATAAGCATAGGTTCCTGATGGAGAGAAGGCTATTCCGGCAGGACCATCAAATCCAGAATTTATTGAATTTACAACGGAATTGGTGGCCGTGTTGATTATCAGCACGTTGTCTGCACCAGATCCTCCGCAGCTTGTCTGGCCGTTTATCTCGTTATTTCCGCTGTTGCAGTTTGCAACATAGGCATAGGAGCCGTCTGGTGAGAATGCAACCCCGTACAACAGGTTGCCGAGGGAAAAGCTTCTAGATATCGAATATGCATTTGTCGAATTGTCAGTCACGAACGCACAGTAGTAGGTGTTCGCCGCAGGGGTAACCGGGGAGAATGTAGCAGAACTTGAGGCGAGTCCAGTAACCTGTTCTACCATGGTGGATTGCTGGTTGCAGGTGCTTGTTGGGGATGAGTACAGCGATACGCTGTAGGTAGGGCTTCCTCCTGTCCATAAAGCAGTGAAGGTCACTGACTGGCCGCTGTCTATTGATGAACTGGATGGGAAGAGCTTCGGTGTTCCGAGGTCCGGGTTTACGGTTATCACGTCATTCGATGAGAGCTGCGTTGTAGGAGTCGCATCCGTTACACCTATGCAGTATGAGTTTGTGGTTGTGGGATTGACAACTATGGAATTCGAAGCTGAAGTTATCCCATTGTATACAGCTATCTGGTTCGCTGAATCTTCTGCACAGGTGTTCCCTGACGGGCCCGTGTACCACACTGCATTGTAAGGGCTAGTACCTCCGGACCATGTTGAGTATAGTATGGTTGATTGGCCCGTATCTATGGGCGGATTAGTCGGAGAGATAGAAGGCGTGCCCAGTGTTGCGGCTACGATGCTTGAAGTTGCTAAAAGAATTATCAAGGTTAAGATAACGGGCAATACGCTACGCATCTGACAACCAACCTACATAACAAAATTTTGATGTAAAAGGTTATATAATATGCGTTTGGCAGAGACAGGTCTGGGAGGACCTTCCATATGCTCAGTCAGTGCCCGTGTTTGCGCTTATGGTAAGATTCAGTTCTGTCGTCTGGTTTGCAGATACACTCACGTTCTTTGGCAGATCGCGCAGGCAGCTAAGGTAATAGCAGTTCATTAGAGTAATTGAGTATAGACCTGCTGCCACGTTTTGCGAGTACGTCCCGTTCGCAGAGACAGGTATCATGTAATCGTTTGTGCCGTCTGTCTGATTAAGTGCAAGCTTAAACTGGGAATATGTCGCAGCCTGGTCTATGCTGCCTATGCAGGACTTGGTTATGCTTCCGACAGTGCAGATACCCGTTACCTCGATCCTGCCCTGTATTGTCCCCATGCCGGTAAGATTTGTCTCTGGCACGGTAATCGTGGCGTTGGAGACATTCAGCTGCATTGAATTCGCCTGTGTTGAATTAGACGGCATTGATATTGATACGTTTGCCGTGTTATCATACTGAGATACATTATATGACACGCGTATTGCAAGAGGCCCATAGTACTGATAGTCGGGCACTTTTATCCTAAGCACTGCTGCCATGCTCTCCCTGCCTGCCGTGCATACTAAGCAGTGTATCTCACCGGTGCATACGGGGCACTTTCCAGGGATATATTCAGACACATTGGTTATGCTTAACAGGGTGAACCCCTTTGTCAGTATGCTTATGTTACTCAGTAAATACCTTGTTCCTAGATATCCATATCCGCTCATCAGTGGAAGCGCATAGTTTTCTGTCCCGTTTGTTTCGGCAGTAAACCCTTGCAGCGTCTCGTTATATGTGCTGTTTCCTGCGGAGACCTGCTCATTGACATAACTGACTCCCACTAGTTTTGACGTATAGTTGCTTATGTTTCCCTTGTCCATAGCAGTGTAATTCGCATACGCTATCCCGGAGTGATTCTCTCCTACGCCGGTAACCCTTATGGAATAAGACTGGTTTGGTATCAATAGTATCTTTGTTATTCCTCCAAATGCAGGTATTGCGGATGCTTGTGGATGCATTTCGGGAAGTGAGCCTATTGAAAGAGTTCCATTGAAATGGAGAGTTGTTCCGCTGCCGCTCTTGATAGTCGTGCCTATGGATCTTGTGCAGCCTATGAACTCGCCTATTCCTTCTGATTCAGGACAGTTAACAATCCCAGAGGCCAGTACAGGAAGCTCAAGGGTTCCGTTCTGCATTACTATGAAGTTAAGGTAGTTGCTGAACCTCCTTACGAAATCTGCGGTTGCCTGTGCTTCAAGACTGGACTGGTTAAATGATACAGAATCCTTATGTATAGAGGCAATGGCATTCTCGCTTATGCAGAACCTTCCAAAGCATCCTGGGCTCTCGGCAGTTGCATTTACGGATTGTGGATATGCCCGGTAACCTTGGTATCCTAACATTATCTCCTGCATGTATCCGTCAAGCTGCAGGCTCGTAAGATCCACTGTCGAATTTCCCGTATTCCTTACGCCTAAAGAAATGCTTGTTGAATTGCCATTTGAGAGAAGAGTTGCATTCGTTATCTCTATGCTGCTGTTTGACCTGAATATCTCCCTTATCTTTGGATTAAGCTTTCCCCTTTGGCCAACATGGGATGTGTTCTTTACCTCTGATGCGCCTACGAAGACTGCCTTTACGTTAGGCACCATCACGAAAATGCTTGCGTTGCTCTGCGAGTATATGCTTACTATTGTCGGGTTCATGTTTAGCAGAAGCCCGCTTATGGACGAGTTTGTGCTGGAATTTATTGACGTTTCTATGTATCCCTGCGGAACCGTGACATTATGGATTATGCCATATATGGTTATGTTTGCCGATGAGATGTTTAGACGCAATTCATGTATTTTGCTGTAGTTCTTTATGTTAAGAACGGCTATGGTTTGCGTCTCGTTCGTTAGATTCAGCAGATTTGCCGTTCCTGTTGCGCTGAAGTACTCGAATGCGGATGAATTGGCATACATTATGCCTATCGAGGAGTACCTTATGGATAGGGAGTTCGTACCTGGAGGTACCAGAGGAGGATCCGTAAGCTGTATTACAAAGTCGCCTTGCACAGAATTAGCAGAAGCGGACGGTTGTGAAGAGAGATAAGGTGAGGTTATTGGATATGCAGTAGTGCTGCCTTGGGGCGGATTCTGCATGTTCGATATGAGAAGAAGCGCCACAACAGCTATTGCCGCTATTGTGATTATGCCAGCTGCAAAGGCCCTTACTTTGGCTATGTTATAGCCATTGTCCTCGAGCTTCTTTTCGAAAGATTTATTGTATTCGTAGTACTTCCACTTCCTGCTGTATGGATTGGCAACCTCCTTTATCGCACCTATCCTGAGGAGCTCCTTGAGGTGCTGGTTTGTTGTTGATTGGCCCAGATCCAGCCTTTCAGATATCTGGGTCATGGTCATTGGCTTCTCTTTGAGCAGGTCTATTATCTTCTTCTTGCTTTCGAAAAGTTTGCTCATGCAATAACACAATCCTAATCTAGACACTAAGGATTAATAAGTATGTTTGCTTGCATCGGTTTTGTTTCGGTTTTCCTTCTGTAAATACCAGTATTAGAAAGTGATTTTTTCTGTCTAGTCGGAGTGCTTCTCTACAACCTCCCTGTATGAATCAGGAGTGCCTATATCATACCAGAAGTCATCGTAGACCACAGCGTGGACCGTATTCTTGTTCTTCACCAGCCATTGCATGAAGTATCCTGGAGAATCCGGGTTGTTCTTGTTTGCAATATATTCGTCGAATTTTGTGAGGTGCTCTTTTGGAATCGCATATATGCAGGTGCTTATCAGCGTTGATTTGGGGTTCTGAGGCTTCTCCTCGAATTCCGTTATTATACTGCCTTCAAGGCTGACCACCCCGAAGCGCTTCGCCTCGTTCAGATCCTTTATGTTGTGGAGCGCAGTTGCAATATTTCCCGTGTCATTTGATTTTGAGATAAGCTTCGAGAGGTCGAAGTTGTGGAAATTGTCTCCCGCTATGATCATCAGGTCGTTTTTGAGTCCTAGCTTCTTTATGGTGTATTCTATGCCTTTTATCGCACCAAACTTCTCACCTTCGTGAGTAGTTGGCTCCACTACAAGCTCTATATGCACGTTCTTCACTGCCTTCCTGTGCTCTATCCAGTACCTGAACTGCTTCTCGAACTTCTTGTTCGTTGAGACGATTATCCTGTCGAAACTGTTAGTCATAAGGCCGTCTAGGATATGGTCTATCATCAGCTTTCCGCCTATAGGAAGAAGCGGTTTCGGTATGTACGTGGTTATAGGCTCCAGCCTTTTGGCATAACCTCCGCAGAGTATCAAAGCATCCATAGTAAACACCAATAGTAAACATCAAAATTGTTACTGGCCTTAACAATCGTTAAACCCAAGAGGGCTTAAGCAATTCTAAGATTCTAAGGCTTCATATTTAAATCTTGCCTTGCCTTTTTAAAGCCTTTTGAATGTTCCTTCGGTTTCTAAGATAAATACTTAAATGAGACTGGCTTAATCTGAGAGTAAGAAAAATTTAGTGACCGTAGTGGACAGAATAAAGAAACTGGAAAAGATAGGCAATGAGCTTAAAGAGGCGATGAGGACCTCGCTTGAACGAGAGCCTCCAACGATAATATTCCATCCTTCAAGGAAGCCTGATTCTGATGAATTTAAGGCGCTGTTCTTAATATCTACAGGGAATTCTTTGGAGTACGACATAAGAGCAGCCAAGGAAGGATATCCTGTTAAGCACGAGACTGCCACCAGCAAAATGAACATATGGGACGTTCTGCTTGGGAACGGGATCGAATCCGTTGAGAGCATACTTGGCCGTAAGAGGACCGATACATTGATGAGAATAGCCGGCAAAAGGGATAAATCCGGGAGACCTTTCAGCATCAACACCTTCAAGGACAACATTTATGTGAAGGACTTGACTCTTGAAGAACTGCAGAGGCTAGGCAAGGCAGGAGGGGAAGAGATACTTGGGCTTGGGCAGTTCCTTGATCTTTATGGCAATGCTCTTGATAGAGGCGTAAGGCCTGGAAGGCTCTCCGTAGATGTAAAGGATGGGGATGAAAATACCCATGGCAATTCAAAGATGGCGAAAAAAGTTACGCAGAGCATAATTGATGAGATGAACAAAAGAGGTCTTGAGGATAACTTATTCATGTTCATGCAGTACAGCATACCTGCATTCAAGGCTTCTAGGAGGATAGTCGGGAACTTGGCTCACTCAGTGTGCATCTTTCCAAGTTCGATAATAAGCTTCTATGGAGAGGATATCTTTAAGGCATATGCGGGAAAAGCCATCGCAGAAACAGGAGCAGAGTGGATAGGGTGCAAGACTGGAGAGCTTAAGGTTTTGGACAGCGTTATTTCCGGTTCTGAAGAGAGAAGCATTATGGTATATGCGCCTCCTAAGGAGAGTGCGGACATACCCGTGCTGATGAAGATGCTTAGGAGGTATCCTGGAATAAAAGCCTTACAGTTAGACGTTTGATTAAACTGTCAAAGCCTTATCCTAAAATGTCTGCAGTTAAGAACGCTTTATAAACATAAGTATCGTATTAGGTAATGGGTATTATGGGGGAGCGCTTGGGCACTTCGAATAATGCATTATTTGAATATTCAGTATGGCTGATTCCTTCAAGGAATTCTGCTTATGCAGAGCTTAGGAATGCGATAAATAAGATAAGTTATAAGTATTCGACTCCTTCGTTTGAGCCCCATGTAACATTAATAGGGAGGCTGTTGGTCCCTGAAGCTTTGGCTATAGAAAAAATATCGGCTATTTCAAATATGGTGGGCCAGATAAAGGTCGAATTTGATCAGATAGACAGGACTGACAAATATTTCAAATCATTATTCGTAAGGGTAAAGAAGAGTGATGCGCTTTCAATCGCAGCAAATATTACAAGAGAGGCATTTCAGGAGAAGCATATGTCAGAGTATATGCCGCATTTGAGCCTTATGTATGCAAATATGCCTTCAGAGATGAAGGATAGGATAATTCATGACTGCAAATTGCAGGCATTGGTCGACAGTATAGATTATGTTGCAATGGATAAGGTAAGTCTTTGGCATACTCCTGATGATGTGAGGAGATGGAAGATGATCAGGGAATTTGAACTGGAAAAGCCTGTTGAAGAGTTTAGCCATTATTATAAGAATGAGTTGCATTCACATTATACTGCAAAAACAATATGACATCCTTCCACGTCTAAAGACGTGGGTTTCCAACAGGCCGTTTCCTGTATATAGTTCCTGGATTCATCATGTTTCTTGTGAAGGTCTTGCCGGTTTCTTTGTAATGGCATTTTGCCTTTTCAAGGATAAGGTCGTAGAGCTCCTTTGCAAGGAGCATCTGCATGTTCAGGTCTCTCCTCTCCCTCCTTGTCGGATAGACCCTGAACCTGTAACATCGTAACATAGAATCATCTCTATGTCACCCAGAAACAAGGATATCCGGCAGTCAGGTATTATATTTGTTTCACTGCAAATTCATCCAATGCATAAATGCATTGGTTTTCTTTACATAATTTTATAAAACTCTTGCACTAATTCTTACTGGTGCTTGTGTTGAAAAGGGAGGCGTTCAGTGGCAGCGTCACATACTTCCAGATAATGGATGAGAACGGTAATGTAGACAAGGAGCTGATGCCGAATTATGTTGATGATAATAAGATACTTGAGATGCTCAAGTACATGGTCCTTGCGCGCGAGATAGATGCTAAGGCCCTGTCGCTTCAGAGACAGGGGCGTGCAGTAACATACGCTCCGCTTCTTGGGGAAGAGGCGACACAGGTCGGTGCCGCAATGGCGCTGAGGAACAACGATTACTTTGTGCCAAACTTCAGGCAGCATGCAGTCTATCTTGTCCGCGGGCTGCCCATGGAGCTTTACTTCCTTTACTGGCGCGGCTATGAAGAGGCGCAGAAGATACCTGAAAATGTAAAGGGATTGCCGGTGATTGTTCCTGTTTCTACGCAGATGCCGCATGCGGCAGGCATCGCTTTTGCGCAGAAATACCAAAAGACAGGCTCAGCAGTGGTCGCTTTCGTCGGAGACGGAGGTACCTCGGAGGGCGATTTCTACGAAGCGATAAACTTCGCAGGCGCATGGAATGCCCCTCTTATAACAATAATAGAGAATAACTCATGGGCGATATCCGAACCTACAAGGATGCAGACCGCAGCGCAGACTCTTGCGCAGAAGGGAATAGCGGCAGGGATAAAGAGGATAATACAGGTTGACGGCAACGACGTTATTGCGGTTTACAAGGCAGTAAGGGAAGCGATAGAGGCATCTGATGGAGGTCCGGCAGTGATAGAGGCGCTCACTTATAGGATGGGTCTCCATACCACTGCTGATGACCCCACTAAATACAGGCCTGATTCTGAACTTGAGAAGTGGAAGCCCAAGGACCCTATACTAAGGGTAAAAAAATATCTCTCGCAGAAGGGCTTGTGGAATGATGATATTGAGAAGGCATTCCTTGATGAGAACATGAAGAAGATAGATGAGGCGATAGACAAGGCAGAGAGGTTTGTCCCTGATCCTAAGAGCATGTTCGAGAATGTATACAGCTTCGTTCCTGATGTTCTGAAGAAGGAGATGGACGAAGCAGTCGGAGAGAATTTCTGGCAGGGTGATTCAGAATGATGTCGAATATGGTTACCGCTTTGAACAGTGCGCTTAGCAGCATACTTGAGAATGACAGGAATGCAGTCGTACTTGGGGAGGATGTTGGAAAGGATGGCGGGGTCTTCAGGGTCACAGACGGCCTTTCCGAGAAATTCGGGGAGAACCGCGTAATAGATACGCCGCTCGCCGAATCGGGCATAATAGGCACGTCGATAGGCATGGCGATATCGGGCATGCGCCCCATTCCAGAGATACAGTTTGCAGGCTTCATGTTCCTTGGTTTCAGCCAGCTGGTAAACCATGCTGCAAGATACAGGAGCAGGAGCAGAGGCTCCTTCAAGGTGCCGATGATAGTGAGGACGCCGGTAAGCGGAGGGGTGCGCACGCTTGAACACCATTCCGAAAGTCCTGAGACCTACTACTCGCACATGGGCGGCCTCATAGTGGTTGAGCCGTCCGGACCTTATGATGCAAAAGGGCTTATGATAAAGGCGTCAAAGCTTGATGACCCTGTCGTCTTCCTTGAACCTACAAAACTCTACAGGTTATTCAAGGAGGAGGTCCCTGAGGAGCCGTATGAGGTTGAGATAGGAAAGGCAAAGACCATTAGAGAGGGGAGTGAGCTGAGCATAATAACCTATGGGACCATGGTGCCTGTTGTGAAGAGTGTTGTTGAGAAGAGGAAGATTGATGCCGACATAATAGACCTGAGGACGATAAACCCTATCGATGAAAACAGTATACTGGAAAGTGTTAAGAAGACCGGAAGGGCGCTTATAGTACATGAGGCATCCCTGAGCTTCGGGGTAGGCGCGGAGGTATCGGCGAGAATAGCCGAGAAGGCAATCTTCGACCTTAAGGCGCCTATAATAAGAGTGGCATCGCACTCCCTTCCGTACCCATTCCCAGGTTATGAGAAATATTTCATACCTAATGAGCTTAAGGTTTCAAAGGCTATTGACAGGATAATGTCGGTGTAATCTTGAAGGAGATAAAATTCGTTGATGTTGGAGAGGGGATAACGGAAGGCCATCTGCAGAAGTGGCTGGTCAAGGATGGCGATACCGTAAAGGAGGACCAGGCGGTCGCCCAGATAGAGACGGACAAGGCGATAGTGAACATACCTTCACCGATATCCGGCAGGATAAAGATCAATGCAAAGGAGGATACTGATGTTAAGGTAGGAGACGTGCTTGCAACTGTAGGGGAAGGAGCTGCTGAAGAGGAGCACAAGAGTGCCCCTGCTGCTACAAAGGGCGCGCAGCAGGAAGCTAAAAAACAGGACACAGCACCTTCTCAGGCAAAAGCTGTTAATGAGGTACTCGCTACGCCTTATGTAAGGAAGCTTGCCCGCGACCTTGGAGTGGATCTTGCTTCGGTGCATGGTACAGGGCCGCAAGGCAGGGTCCTTGAGAATGATCTCAAGAGTGCTGCGAATCATGCAACCGCTCCTAAGAAGCTTATTCCTAAATTCTCCGAGGTCCTTGAGGAACAGCACTCTGATGAGATAGAGAGGGTGCCGATGTCGCAGCTCAGGAAGACGATTGCAAAGAACATGGAGCTCTCATGGACAATACCCCGTGCGACGCATATGGATCTGGCAGATGCCAAGCATCTTTCAGATATTGTGAAAAGGGAGAAGGCGAATGCGGAGAAGTCAGGCTTCAAGCTGACCTTCCTGCCGTTCATAATAAAGGCTGCTGTCGAGGCTCTTAAGGAGAATCCAGGATTCAATTCAAGCTACGACCATGATAGACAGGAGATAATACTGAAGAAGTATTATAATATAGGGCTTGCTGCAGAATCCCCTGATGGCCTGAAGGTAGTGGTCATAAGGAATGCCGACAAGAAGAGCATATCTGAGATTGCAAAGGAGATAATGGAGCTGCACAAGAAGGTAGTCGAGAACACGATATCGATAGATGAGATGCGCGACGGCACATTCACCATAACCAACATAGGCAGCCTTGGCGGGGGATACCTCTCAGTGCCTATGATAAATTATCCTGAGGTCGGCATACTCGGGGTGCATATGATAAAGGAGGTTCCGGTAGTGGAAGACGGGAAGATAGTCATAGGGAGGCAGCTGCCTTTCTCGCTCGTCTTCGACCATAGGGTTGTCGATGGCGCGGAAGCGGTGAAATTCGGAAATTCTTTCAAGAGATATATTGAGGACCCGGAGTTCCTCGAGATGCTATGATATGGTGATGGGCTCCATACCTGAAGAGGTAGATATAGCAGTCATAGGGGGAGGAGTTGGCGGCTATGTCGCCGCGATACGCGCTGCAGAGCTCGGCAAGAGCGTAACGATAGTGGAGAAGGATAAGCTTGGGGGACACTGCCTCAATTATGCATGCATACCCTCAAAGACGATAATACACATAGCTGACCTATTTTACTCTGCAACTCACTCCCAGAACCTTGGAATATCAGGTTCCTTGAGCATAGATGCGAAGAGGATGCATGAGTGGAGGATAAGCGTCTCGCAGACTCTTGAGAAAGGGGTCGAGGGGCTCTGCAGGGCAAACGGGATAGAGATAGTTAAGGGAGAGGCCACCTTCCTCAATTCGAATACGCTTCAGCTTACGAACGGCACCTCGCTCGACTTCAAGAAGGCGATAATTGCGACCGGATCCGTTCCGTCTTCTCTCAAAGGCTTTGAATTCAACGGCAGGAATATAATAGACTATAAGCAGGCGCTCTCGCTTGATTACATACCGAAGAGCATTGCCATAATAGGCGCAGGCTATGTCTCTGTTGAGATCGCAGGGATGTTTGCAAAGCTCGGTTCCTCGGTCCATGTCATAGCAAGGTCCGATGTGCTCTCAAGGTTCGATCCCGAAGCCGTAGCTTTGGTAAAGAAGAGGCTGGCGAACCTCGGTGCAGTTGTGCATCTTAATGCTGCGCCGTCATCTTATGATGGAAAGGTTCTCAGGCTTTCCAGCGGGGAGGAGATACCTGCAGAGGTTGTCGTGGTTGCAATAGGGCTTGTGCCTTATACGGACGGCCTTGAGCTGCATAACACAAAGGTCGCTGTTGACGGGAGAGGATTTGTCTCTGTCGATTCATCGCTGCAGACAACTGACCAGAACATACTTGCTATAGGCGATGTAGTCGGGGAACCGATGCTTGCGCACAAGGCGATAAGACAGGGAGTCATCGCTGCCGAGAAGGCTTCAGGATTGAATTCAGGATTCGACAACATAGTCATACCTGCCGTAATATTCTCGGACCCGGAGATTGCGATAGCAGGCAGCCTTGATGCAAAGAACGTGAAGAAGTTTCCGATGAGCGCAGTCGGAAGGGGCATTGCGCTTGACAGAAAAGAGGGCTTTGTCAAGATGGCTTACGATGATGATAACATAGTCAGGGGTATTGAGATAGTCGGACAGGATGCGAATGCGATGATTGCAGAGGCGGCGCTTGCGATAGAGATGGGCGCGACTCTCGAAGACATAGCGGATACGATACATCCGCATCCCACATTCTCAGAAGCGGTGCAGGAAGCTGCTGAAGCGGCGCTCGGAAGGCCTCTTCACTTTTATTACGGAAAGGGGAGCAGATGAAGATAACGATAATATGCAAGAAGTACTACAAAGAGATTCAGGAGCTTGAGAAGGCTTTCGAAGTCTCAAGGAACGGGGACATTTGCATAGCTGTAGGCGGAGACGGAACATTCGTAAAAGCTGCGAGGGAGTTCAACGGGCCGATACTTGCAATACGCGGCAACGAGAGCGATAGTTCGGGCTATTATGCGGATATCAGCATAAGGGAGATGGCGCTCGTTATCAGGAAGCTGAAGAAGAAGGAGTACCTGGTGGAGAATCTCGGGAATAAGATAGAGCTGTCGTTCAAGGGCAAGAAGCATTATGCAGTCAATGAGATCCTCCTGCACAACTGGCGCGAAGAGGTATACTTCAGCGTATACTACAGGGATGACCATGCGGAGAAGGCGATATATCCGTACATAATGGCAGGCGACGGCATGCTGGTCACGAGCGAGGTGGGTTCCACCGCATACAACAGGTCGGCAGGCGGCCCGGTCATACTCTCGCCAAAACTTCTCTGCGCTACCTTCCTGAATGTAGACGGGCCTTACTCAAATTCGATAATATTGGGGCCTGACAAGAAGATAGGGGTTAGGATAGAGAAGTACACCGGCGTATTGAGATATGACGGGATAGATGCCGGCAGCATAAAGAAAGGGGAGAGCTTCGAGGTCTCGTTGTCCAAAAAAGAGCTTAAGATCGTAAGGCTGAACGGAGTCCGCGAGGATATAGCCGTTAAGCTTGCCAGGATAATAAAGGGCAGGATGAGGAGACCTGACGGGATAGAGTACTGATCAGCGCTTTTTCTGGAAGAATGCATGCCCCAATGCCCTGAATATCAGCTTTGCCGCAAGGAAGTTGGGGGCTATTAATCCCGGGATGGGCGCAAGTTCGCAGAAGTCAGCCCCTACGAGTCTTTTCTCCATGAGCAGATTCTTCAGGATAGCGTCCAGCTCTGCAAATCTGATGCCGTTGGGTTCCGGAGTACCTACGCTTGGCATCTCCCCGTTGTCAAGCACATCCATGTCTATCGTTATGTAGATGTTTTTCTTAGTGCGCTTGCTTATCATGCTTGCAATCTCCTTTGCTGAAAGATCCCGCATGTCCTTCATGTATAATATGTCATCCGAATATTTCTTTGCGCTCTCGGCATCTATGCTCCTTACTCCTACGCTGTAGCAGCTTTTGCATGCCTCCTTCGCGCGTGCCATTATGCATGCGTGCGAGTACCTGCTGCCCATGTACTCATCCCTGTAGTCGGAATGTGCGTCGAAGTGTATAACACTGAAATCATTCGAATGCTTTGCAATGGCGCGTATGTTGGCTATGGCAAGGGAGTGCTCCCCGCCTATTATTACCGGTATCTTTCCTGCTTCGATGACAAGAGAGCATTCCTTTTCCAGCCAGTTTATCGTCTCTTCCGGAGAGTTAACGCTTGGCTGCATCTCGTCGGTGGTGTATATCCCTATATCGGTTATCTCTCGCTTGTACTCTTCGTCGTAGAGTTCGATGTTCCTGCTGGCTTCTATTATCGCATGCGGGCCGTCCCTGGAGCCTGATTTGTACGAAGTAGTGGAATCATAAGGGACAGGTATCGCGACCACCTTTGCGCTGTCAAAATCCTGGTCTTCTATCCCGAATAAGTTGTATGGGGGCAGTTGATGAAGCAGTTTCATTATTATCACGCCATTAATCGCAAATTAATCATAATTCCTTTGTATCCCTGTCCACTTGCTTGTTTTCATACTTGAACAGGGCTTCTTTAACTGCTTTGAGCGAGAGTGTTGCACAGTGCATGCGCACAGGTCCGGGATCAAGGCTTATCGCATCTATTACGCCCTGCTTGGACATCTTCTCTATCTCTTCCACCTGCTTTCCTTTCAGCTTCTCCACGAAGATATTTGCGGAGCCCATGGATATCACGCACCCGTCCCCTTCATATGAAACATCCTTGACAATACCGTTTTCTATCTTTAGAAAGACAGTTATTCTGTCGCCACAGGAAGTGTTCTCCTCATGCATCTCTGCATCAGGCTTTTCCATCTTATGCTTATTCTTCTGGGTCTCGTAACTTGAAAGTAGCTCTTCGGCATACATGTCTAAATCCATAGGTTAACACTTATAGGACACGTCCGTATATAAAGTATAAACTTTAACAATAATAAACGTTTGGAATGGCCGGCAGATCCATAATAGTTGATACCAGTTCCATAATATTCGGACTCTCAAAGAAGCATGATGTTTTTGGCAAGCTGGCAGAGAGATTTCCAGGATATGGCATTTCCATATCACAGGGAATAATGAATGAGATAAAAGGCATAGCGAGCGGAAGCGGAAGGTATTCGAAGAGTGCGAAGGTTGCACTGGAGCTGATAAAAAAGAACAAAAGCATAGAGATAGACGGCAGCAGGAAGTACCCTGATGACTGGATGGTGGATAAAGCATCTGAAGATATGATAATCTGCACTAATGACACAGCTCTTAAGAAGAGGCTCAGGGAAAAAGGTGCGGCAGTGATCAGCATATCGATAAACGGCATTTTAAGATAATTGGCATGCTGGCAATGGGTTTATATTTTTATTCCTTGTTATTCTTATGGTAATTTTGCTTCTTATCCGTGATTAAGACAATTAAACAAGTGGTATAGTGTACTACATACATACGATAAAGGACTCTGTAAGCGTATCTCCGGTGTACTTCGGGGAGAAGATAGACGAAGGGGTCGAGAAGATACTCAGGGCGAAGTATGAGCGTACGCTCGACAAGGATCTTGGGATAATACTTGCGGTTTTCGAAGTCAGGGATGTGAGCGACGGAAGGATAATACCTGGTGATCCTTCGACGCACCATGATGTCACCTTTGACGTACTTGCATTCAAGCTTGAGGTTGAAGAGGTAGTTGTGGGAGAGGTATCCGAGCTTGCGGATTTCGGATGTTTTGTCAGGATAGGCCCTATAGACGGCCTGGTCCATATGTCCCAGATAACTAGCGATTTCATAAGCTATGACAGGAAGGCAGGCATATTCGTATCGAGGAATACGGGCAGGAGCCTGAAGAAAGGCGATGTCGTCTTCGGAAAGGTATCCTCGATAAGCCTGAAGAACAGCATAGGCGATACGAAGATAGCGCTTACGATGCGTCCTGACGGCCTTGGAAAGTATGAGTGGATAAAGGAGCCTAAGAAGGAGCGCAAACCTATGGGGAACAGGCCGAGAAGCGGCGCAAGGAGAGGCCCTCCTAGAGGTTCTCCTAAGAAATAATAAGGTGTATTTATGGAATTAGCATGCAGGAAGTGCAATCTTATAATATCGCAGGGCAATACCTGCCCTGTCTGCAACGTTTCTAATCTTACCTCGAAGTGGAGCGGCTACATAGCGGTGCTCAACGTTGAGAAATCGGACATAGCAAAAAGGATGGAGATCAAGATAAACGGCGCTTATGCGATAAGCATAAACGGCTGATTGATCATCACTCTTTTGGCTTCTCCTCCCTTGTGTACTTCTCCTCTACAGATACCTCCTTTACCTCTTCCATGAATCTGAATATGGAACTGACCATCGCAGACTTGTTTATGAAGTAGTCGGCATCCTTGTTCGTCTTCTCTCCGAAGACCAGCTTCACAGCGGATTTTTCGGATTGCACAGAATCCGGCTTTAGCACATACATATCTGCTATCGCATCCACCTTCTCCTTCTCGGAATCCAGCTTCTTTACAACAGTTATGTCATAGATCAGCCTCTCTCCTGCAAGCGGATGGTTTGCATCTATTACCACTCTGGCGGAATTTACGCTCTTTACGGTTACCGGAGTGCCGTCTATGTTTACGCGCATTCCCGGGACAGGGTCTATGTCGCGCTCCCTGAAGTCCTGAAGCTTCATCACCCGGACCAGATCCTCGCTCCTCTCGCCGAATGCATCCTTAGGCTCCAGTTCCACGGTCTTCTGCTGCCCTGCGGACATCTCCTTTACGGCTTGCTCGACGCCCTTGACAGCGTTGTTCTTGCCGATAACTATGAGCTGGGGGCCGTACTTGCTCCCTTCTTCGAATACGCTCTCCTCCTTTGCAGTCTTCTCCATCGTAGTATAGACTATGCTCTTATCAGAAGCTCTGCGTGCAGTATAGTCTATATTTACAAAATCGCCGTTCGTAAAAGGCATAAAATCACACTACTATTATATGGTTCATATTTAAAAGCTATCGGCATAATATGGAATAGATTAAATGAACAGGAAGAAGACCATTGAATTCCTAGGGGCGCTCTTCGTTGCAGTGATATTCCTGACATCTTATGCTGCATTCTCGAGCAACAGCCCTGCCAATACTACAAGCACATCCAGCGTTGTTGCAACATATTATGCAGTGGGGAGTGCAAACGGCACGATAGCAGGATACAACAGCACCCTTTATGTGAATGTAAGCTGCAAGGGAGCCCTTGGCAACCAGACGATTAACAGGATAAATGCGATAGCTACGGATCTTGAGAATAACGGCTCTGTCCTGACCTATTCATCTTCCGGGAATAGCTTCCAGATAGGCCCCCAGTCGATGAATTCAAAGAGCATATATTCGCATATATACTCTTCGATAAGCCCGAACAGCACCTCATGCACCGGCTTCAGCACCATAGCTACGGTTGACCTTCCTTCATATATAGAGATGAATGTGCAGGGACAGAGCATAAAGGTTGCTGTCCCAGGAAGGCTTTCATCGCAGCAGATAAGCATGCAGCTTAACCAGTCCATGCCTTCGGTAATACCTCTCAGGATAGCGGCACTGATAACTCAGAATGGCACTATATACGGTTCGCCTTCGATAAGCAGGGAGTAGGATGGATGGCCTTTCTGAGATCATAAGGAAGTATGCGCTGAAGAATGCGGTCGAGCATGGGAGCGCACGCGATTCCGCGGTTATTGCAAAGGCCATATCCATAGATCCTTCATTGAAAAATGATATGAAGGGGCTTGCCGTAGAGGTATCCGCCATAGTGAAGGAGGTGAACGCCTTGGACAAGGAAGCCCTTGGCGCAGCTTATGCGGAATACAAGGATGAATTTGAGAAGGAGCATTCCGAAAAGGCGGTTAAGAGTTCCTCCCACAATTTCACCATAGAGGATGCGGTTGAAGGAGCCTTCAAGACAAGGTTTGCCCCTGAACCGAGCGGTTACATGCACATAGGGCATGCAAAAGCGGTCTTCATAGAGGAGGAGCTTGCAAAAAAATACAAAGGAACAGTCAGCTTATATTTCGACGATACGAACCCTTCGAAGGAGAGGCAGGAGTTCGTAGACTCGATCAGGAAGGATGCCAAATGGCTCGGGGCCTCGTTTTCTGAGGAATATTACGCAAGCGACAATATGGAATACGAGTACAAATGCGCCGAGAAGCTGATAAAGGGCGGCAATGCATATGTCTGCTTCTGCAATGCGGAGATGATCGGGGAGAAGAGGAGCGCGGGTGAGAGATGCGGGCATAGGGCGCAGACTGAAGATGCGAACCTGAATTTCTGGAAGAATATGATTAAGGGAGAGTATTCCGAAGGCCAGGCCTCCCTGAGGTTCAAGGGGGATATGAAGGCCCTTAATACGGTCATGCGTGACCCTGTGCTCTTCAGGATCAAGAAGGACACGCACTACAGGCAGGGGAACAGGTATGCCGCATGGCCATCTTATGACTTCAATACTCCGATAATGGATTCCATAAAGGGGATAACCCATGCTGCAAGGAGCAAGGAGTACGAACTTCGCGATGAACTCTATTACAGCATACTTGACCTTCTTGGAATGAGGAAGCCCAGAATAATAGAGTTCTCCAGGCTGGAGATTGCAAACAATATAACGAGCAAGAGGCAGACCAATGCGCTTATAGAGGAGGGAAAGGTATCCGGCTATGAAGACCCGAGGCTTGTAACGATAACCGCTTTGAGAAAGCGGGGGATAAGGCCGCAGGCGATACGCGAATTTGTCCTCAGATCAGGATTGGGCAGGGCAGAAAGCGTGTCAAGCATGGAGAACCTTCTCTCATATAACAGGAAGGTCATCGACAATGAGTCCAAGAGGCTCTTCTTTGTGAGGGAGCCGGTCAAATTGGAGGTATCCGGGGCAGCAGATACGGTTGTAAAGTTGCGTTTGCATCCGACAGAGGGCATCGGATCGCGGGAGTACAGATGCGGAAGCGGCTATTATATTGATTATGATGACGCAGGTTCATTGGAGGAAGGGAGCATGGTGCGCCTCAAAGGAGCGTTTAATATAGAGATAACCGGAGTGGAGGATAACCTGGTAAGAGCCGAGTATAAAGGTACGGAAAAGGCAGATGCAAGGATAATCCAGTGGGTTTCTGCGGACAGCTATATCGAATCGAGCCTCACCGTCATAAGGGATCTCCTCAGAGGCGAGGATTTCAACGAGGGCAGCATGATGAAGATACGCGGATATGCGGAGAGCTATGCAAGCACGCTTAAGGATAACGAGACGGTGCAGTTTGAGAGGATAGGCTTCTTTAAATTCGATAGCAAGGATAAGACCTTCTTCTCCCTGTGATTAAGCGATTGGGATTTTGCAGCTTACATTTATGTGATAGTATGGAATTCAAAGATATAATATGGCTGGGACACGCTTCTTTTGCCATCAGGGCAGGGAAGAAACTGTTATACGTTGATCCTTTCAGGATAGGCGGCTTCTCGGAACATGCGGATACCGTCCTTGTCACGCATCCTCATTTCGACCACTTCAGCGTGGATGAGATAAAGAATGTGTCGGGACAGGAGACGGAGGTATTCGTGCCGAAGGACTCTGTGGATAAGGTAAAGCATGTGAAGGCAATAGGGGTAGAGCCGTTCAAGAGCTACTCCTCAAACGGGATAAATTTCAGGACCATCCCCGCCTATAATGTTGAGAAGGAGAGGCTGCAGTTCCATCCGAGGGCAAATGGCTGGGTAAGTTACATAATCGAGGCAAATGGCTTGAAGATCTTCCATCCAGGGGATACCGACAATGTTGATGAGATGGAAGGGCTTGATGTTGATATCGCGCTGCTCCCGATAGGAGGCACGTATACCATGGATGTTGACCAGGCGATAGCAGCTTCGAAGAGGATTAACGCCAAGGCTTTCGTTCCCATGCACTACAAGGCAGTACTCGGAAGGGAGAGAGCGGATGAAGCCGAGCAGAAGTTCCTGAGGAATGTGAGGAACAGCCACCTTCTGAAGGAGTTCGGAGAGCCTTACTACTCTTTCGAGTGAAAGAGAGATATCGCCTCCCTTGCCGCATCCAGCATAGCTTCAGGGCTCATTGAGAAAGGCCTTTCTTCCTTGTTTTCCAGCCTCTCCGAGAGGCTTATCGCATCTTCCTTAGCTATTCCCAGCGAGTGCCTTGAGTCTATGAATGCATTCCTGAGGGTCTTCTTCTTGTGCTGCATTAGAAGGTTTATCATATCGGACTCCTCTTTGCTTATCTCGACCTTCAGGGGCTTGAGGTATATTATTGAGGAATCGACCTTTGGCACGGGATTGAAATTGCCCCTCTTCACATCCATTATCTTTGTTACGCGCATGCAGAGGTGCGACATCACACTTAGCCTTGAGTAGTTGCTCGTGTTAGGCTCTGCAAGCATGTGCTGGACAAATTCCTTCTGCAGGCACAGCACTGCCTGAAGCCTGTTCCCTATAAGGAAATCGATCGTCTTGCTTGACAGATTGTAAGGAACATTCGATATCATTATGTCTATCAGTATCTCTTTCAAAAGATCATCGCCTGCCTTGAAGAAGTCGGCGTTTATCAGTTTTAGGTTCTTCAGCCTTGTAGTAGCGGCAAGTATGCTGTAGAGCTCCCTGTCCTTTTCTACAGCTATGACAAGCTTTGCCTTTTCGCACAGCTTTTTTGTAAGGATGCCCCTGCCAGGACCGATCTCAATGACATTCTTTCCTTCCGCATGAGCTGCCTCTATCTCGGCTATGTGCTCGTTCACAAGGAAGACCTGTCCTAGCTTCTTCTTGGGCCTTTTGATCAGCATAATAAAACCGGTTTGATTAACAATATAAACTGTTCTTATCAATTAATAATGAGTAGTGGTGCAAAATGAAGGGGCAATCAGCCATAGAGTTTATATCCGTCTATGGGTTCATGCTGATAATTGCCGCATTGTTCATCGTACTCGTAATCCTGTTTGCATTTTCTGCCCAGGGTGCCATCCAGACATCGAAATGCAACGGCTTCACCGGATTCTACTGCACAAGCGCACAGGTTGTCTCTAACACAGTGTCAAAGAATTCGATAATATTCCTGGCATTGGACTCGGAGCAGAGCGTTCCGATAAACGTGATAGGGGTAAATTTCATAGTGGGCAACTCGATATATTCAGGCAGATGCACTCCTTCACTCGCCACGCCCACTGTCCATATAACCTGCACTGCGGCCATGAGCGGCTTTACCAGGCAGGGGATCCAGGTAATAGGCTCGTATATAGTCAATGCGCAGTACTGCAATTCGCCATTGTATAACGTCAGCATAAAGGACTGTGCATATGACAATGTGACATACAATGGTGAATTTTCAACCTATGCTTCGGATCATCTGAGCCTTGGATTTGAGAATAATTCTGTTGCTCCGCAGATAGTGGGCGTGATAAACGGGCTTAATCTTCCGGAAGGCATTGCGGTGTCTCCTTCTGGAACACGCGCATACGTGGCGGAACCGTACTCTAGCTTCTATGGGGAGATAGCCGTGATAAGCATCCCTGCAAACTCGGTATCGGGTTCATTCACTTCCGGCCTGGCCAATCCTTCAGGCGTTGCCGTAGGGACTTCAGGAAGCTATGTGTATGCAACTAATCTTAACTTTTTTGGCGCTACTAAGTATATCGAGGTTGTGAATACGGCTACCGGATCCGGCACGACCCAGGTGGATATGTCAGACCAGGAAGCGGCTATTGCAATGGTGCCTTCAGGGGCTTATGCATATGCAAGCGGATATTCAAACCAGGTGGAGATACTTAATACGGGTACGAACAGCATAACAGGTACGGTTAACATCGGTTATTTCGCATACTATCCAGGCATAGCGATATCTCCGGGTGGCAAGTATGCATATATTACCAACAATAACGGAAATAACGTACTGATACTTAACACAGCCACAGGTACAGTATCCGGCGCGATAACCTCACCTTCCATATTATCTCCCGAAGGGGATGCAATCTCCCCTGATGGAAAGTATCTGTATATAGCGAATGCTGGAGATGAGAACCTGATCATAGTGGACATCGCCACCGGAAAGATAGTGAACAGCGTTAGCGCAGGATTCAACGGACCGTACGGGGTCGCATTCTCCCCTACAGGATCTCTTGTATATGTCACGAACCAGTATGGCGGCAATGTAGTGATAATAAACCCGGGCTCGTATAATTAGAGTGGAGCATTGGTCAGACAGAATGGGCATCCTACCTTGTCATGCTTGCGATTATTGACTTGTAATTGGATCTCTGCCTTTCTATGATCTTAATTCGCCTTGTTCTGCTGCCTGCAATCCTCTTGAGCTTAGTCACCTTCTTCCTCTTGAAAAGCCTTAGGATACCTGATTCCGACATCTTTATCTCGTAGTTTACCCTGCTCATGAAATCAGAATTCCTCTGAAGCATCTTATCATAATAGGCGACCTTCTTGGATATGTCCGATGAGAAGTTCCCGTAATACTTGGCGATAGAATCTACGCTTCTTGACTTGCAGGTAAGTCCTATGAGGAGAAGGATCGCCATGTCATTGCCGAATACCGACGAGTAGCCGATTGCGAGGGCCTCCATGTGCTTAAGGTATGCCTTCATTTCCGACCTTGACATCGCTTTGGTATTGTTTATGACATTGGGCATGCAGAATATTTCATAATCGTAGTTGTTCAGTATGTCTTTTACGTTAGAGACATGCGAATCAAGCTGCTCCTTGACCTCCTTTCCCTGGTGCCTTCCAGACACTAATTCGCTCTCCCATCTCTTCCTTATTATGTCCTTCAGGGCCGCCTTTTCAAGGCTTACCCTGTCCTGAACCTGATTAACGCCAATCCCTTCTCTGATCGCCAAACAACCACTTGACCCTATGACCCTTTAAATGAAACAAATTCTCCTGTTAGTATTTTAAATATATGTATTCAGAGCTGCAGTCAGAACAGGTATATCGCAAAGCTCCTCATGAATTTCTTTATGCCCTGATATATGGGGTTTGAATTCCTCTTTACGTCCTTTACCAGCGCCTTGTACTTCCTTTTCTCCTCTGCAGATAGCTGCCCTTCCTTCACTATCTCCTGTTTCTTCCCGTCAACTATCTGCGTCTCCGTCTTTGATATTATCTCCTTCTTTATCATCGCATACCATTCGTCGAGAGAGTTCCCCTTCCTCCTGATCATGTTTATGAAGTCTGACATCGTTATTTTCCTTCTTCTCCCGGTCCTGTCCTCCTCTGCAGCAGGTATCAGTGCCGCCTTGTCGCATATCTCTTCTATGTCCGCCTGGGAGAAGCCCATCGTGGCACGTGCAAGCCTTCCGTATGACATATGCCCCAAAGGCATCTTCCTCGTATTGTAAATGAAGGCGCTCTTCCTGGTCTTGTAGTCAGGCGGAGGTATGTATATCGATTCGCCGAATCTCTTGCTCCTCTTCAGCGCAGGGTCTATGTCCCAGGGCTGGTTGGTCGCCCCTATCACGAATATTCCTTCAGGATTCTTCTCGACACCGTCCATCTCCTGCAGGAACTGGTTTACGGCCATTCGCATGAAACTGCTGCTCTCTCCGCCTCCTCCGCCGCCTGATCTTTTTGTACCGAGAGCATCAAGCTCGTCGAAGAATACGACGCATGGGGTGTTCTGCCTCGCCTGCTCGAATATCGCATGCATGTTCTTTTCAGTATTGCCTGCATACATATCCACTATCTCGTTTATCGCGGCTATCAGCACCTTTGATTTGGTCTCTCCACCGATGGCGTTGACGAAGTATGTCTTTCCGCAACCCGGCGGACCGTAGAATATGACCCCTAAGCCGAGCTTCTTCCCGTATGCCTTTAGGAGCTCCGGCTTTTTTATCGCAAGCACTATGTTCTCGTAGATCAGCTTCTTCTCCTTGCTCATCCCCACTACGTCGCTGAAATTTATCTTCGATTCATGCCATTTCAGTTTCTTTATCTGTCCTTCCTCGACAACCGTTGATTTTGAAGAGTTGCTGCTGGTATCAGATTCCTTGTTCTGCGGCTCGCCCACAACCACCTTCTGCTTTTTCTCTTCCAGGGCGGCGAGCCTTGCCTTCGCCTGTTCATAATCAGGATTTCTTGAGAGTGCTTTCTCATACCATTCCTTTGCCCCTTCAAAGTCCTTCTGGTACTCCGCTATTATGCCCATTATGTATGGCGCGTCGTAGCTGTCAGGTTCGAGCTCCAGAACCTTCTCCGCATCTCGCAAAGCGCTCTCATATTTGTTAAGTATGGCATATGCGAGTGCCCTGTTGAAATATGCACTTGCGTATTCAGGATCCTGCTTTATCGCCTTCGAGTACATATCGATGGCTTCCTCAAACTGATTGTTCTCGAAGAATGTACCTGCCTTCTGGTATGTCTCCTTGGCGTTCGGACTAGGCACATGCTTCGTATTTGTAGAGGAACTTTCGGATTTGCCTGCTGCCAATTATATCACTCTTTTATATTGAGATCTTGGATTTATATCATTATGCAAAGAAAACCAATGCGTTTATGCATTGGATGAATTTGCAGTGAAACAAATATAATACCTGACTGCCGGGTATCTTTGTTTCTGGGTGACATGGAGATGATTCTATGTTACGATGTTACAGGTTCAGGGTCTATCCGACAAGGAGGGAGAGGAGAGAGCTGGACAGGCAGATGCTCCTTGCAAAGGAGCTCTACAGCCTTATCCTTGAAGAGGCAAAATGCCATTACGAAGAAACCGGCAAGACCTTCACAAGAAACATGATGAATCCAGGAACTGTATACAGGAAACGGCCTGTTGGAAACCCACGTCTTTAGACTTGGGATGATGCCACATGGCGTTCATATCCTGTCAAGGAAGAGATTTAATTCGCGGTCGACTGCGACTATGCCCTCAGTTTCCCTCGGGACATCCTTTACGGAATAACTGTTGAAGTTATTCAGCAGGACCATCACTTCGGAGTTCAGCTCCTGCAGCCTCTTGTCCCTTATCCTGTACTTCCCGTTAATCTGGTTGACTACCAGCTTGCTGTCCGAGAACAATTCTATATCGTTTTCAGGCCCGAGCCTGTCGATCACCTTGCGCAGCGCGTTTATCACGGCGTTGTACTCTGCGACATTGTTTGTGGCTATGCCGTTGTATTCCACGTTTCTGTATATCAGCTTGCCTTTCGCATCGGATATGGAATAGCCTGATGCGCTTTTCCCGGGGTTTCCCCTTGATGCACCGTCGGTATATATCCTTATAAGCATTGAAGCACTGAATCCATACTTGTCCGCATAATATTAAATAGTTATTTTGCAACTGAATAGCAGGTGTTTACGTGGGATTATTTGACAGGTTTGGAAAGAAGAACGTGGCTGAAGATCTGGAAAAGGGATTGCCTTACGCAATCAAGACAGAGTTTGTCCCATACAAGCTCAGTGCGAATGGGAGAGGTTCAACCTCGTTGTATATTGATATAAAGAACCTGACCAAGGAACCCGTAATGGGTTCGGTGGTGGTACAGGTGCCGCAGAAGCTGAATCTCGACCAGATTGGCATGGCGAAGGAGAAGGAGGTGAGGCTAGGGTTGCTTGCGCCAAATGAGGAGAAGCGTGCGATGGTCGACATATATTCAGGCCCTGCAACAGACAAGGGGGAGTATACCCTTTCAGTTACGGCCTTCGTGCATTACAGGGATTACGGGCATGTCCTGAACTCGATGAAGAAGCGTATCCTGATATCAGCGCTCTGAAGCTGCCGGCGGCTGCTGTGCGGACGTTTTCGCATTAGCTTCGAGCTTATGCGCTATCGAGCTTATGCCCTTCGCTATTTCCAGCCCTTTTTCGGTAAGGAATACTCTTTTGATTCTCCCGTGTTTTTCGCTAGAGATTATGCCAAGGCGTTCGCATTTGTTTAGGAAGTTTGATGTGTGTATGTAGGTGACATTTGTCTCCTTTGCAAGATCCGCTATATGCCATTCCTTCTCGACCATCAGCGCGGTTATTATCCGTACCTGCTTCTCCTTGAAAAAGAGAGGTCCTAATGAATCCTTCATAAATCCAACTTTTATGATGTTGTTACCTTGGAGATAATCTTCCCATATATGAGGTTATTGAACCCTGTCTGAGTGTCGGTGTAGTTGACCAGCAGGGATCCTGACAGCATGGACCCTATCTGGCCCTGGAAATTCGAATTTCCGGAATAGCACTGGACCGTCAATGTTAGATTCTCGCCGGTATCCATTGCGATAGGCGATGTATAGGTAGTTATGTGCGCGGTAGTCTGGTTTGTATTGCACCCTATCTGGTTTATCTGTATGGGGTCCGTATTGGTATATTCTATGTTTACCGTAAGGATCCCATTGCCTGTCAGTGAGTTGCCTGCGCATGTGAAGCCTGAAGGCAGCGTGCATACTGGCGAGACGTAGTTTGAAGGCGTAAAGACATTTAGCTCGTACAGGGAGACCAGCACAATCCCTATTATCAGTATCGCCCATCCGTATGTCATGAGGTACTCCATGGCAGTCTGCAGCTTTCTGGACTCTTTCCCGTGCATAAATTTATTCCTACTTAAAGAATTATAAAGAAGCTACTCCATTAGTTGTGCGTTATGTTTCGGTAGTTTTTCATGGAGATATTAGGATATGCGCTTACATCGGCATACATATTGCTTCTGATCGGACTCGTATCATCAGTAGTATATTACAGGGAGGATCTGGCAAAGCAGCTCAGGGGCAGGATTACAAAGAGATCCCTTATCGCTCTGCTGTTCATACTTATCTTCTTTGTCGGCTTCCTTGCACTCTTTGTGCATCCTGCTGAACAGTTATACTTCGATGAGAATATCTACCAGGGCATAGCACTGAACATACTGAAGCATGGCAATGCGCTATGGTGCCAGTACGGCAGCGCATATCTGAATCAGTGCGGTACAAGCTCAATTTACCATGATCCCGTAGAATGGTCATTCTACATAGCCATTGCCTTCGGAATATTCGGAATCGGAACCTCTACGGCTTATAATATGGAGCTGCTGGCAGGCGCCCTGCTTGTTATAGCAGTATTTTTATTGGGATCCTCTATGAAGGGGGAGAAGGCAGGGATACTCTCTGCGATTGCGATTTCCATCATGCCCGAGGTACTGATATGGTCAAGGGCGCAGGCAGTGCCTGACCTGGCTCTTGCCGCATTTGCAACACTCTCTTTCTTCTTCTTCACGATCTTTGCAGATAACAAGAAGAGCTCGACTCTGCTGCCATTCCTGTTTTCCCTCGGGATTGCCGTTTACATGAGGACCGAGGGTTCGCTCCTGATAATATTATTTGCAATACTATATTTCATATATGGGGACTCGTCATTGAAGAGGAACTTCTCAGGCAGCATAAAGTGGCTGAAGAACCTGGTAAACAATGATGAACGATCCCTGCTTTACATACTGGTATTCGCAATACTGCTTGTGCCCCAGGCGTATTACATATCAGGTCAGCTTGCAAATCCGCAATTCGGGCAGGGGAGCGGAGGACTCTTCTCGATAGCGAACTTTGAGAACAATGCCCCTCTGAATGTGAATTATCTGTTCGGGGCTTTCAGCACAAAAGGGTATTATCCTGCCGAGTTCCCTGCTGAAATCACTATTCTTGCAGTTATAGGAGCGGCTTTCACAATAGGCACAGCGTATGGCAACAGGAAAAATCTCCCGATAGTGATTGCACTTGGGCTGTGGTTCCTTATCTACTTCATCTTCTACGCCTTCTTCTATGCAGGGTCTGCAACTTACGGTGTCGATTCGAGGATGATGCTTCAGCTGCATCCCGAACTGGTAATACTATCTGCAATAGGCATCGTGGAGATGGCAGGCCTGTTCGGATCCATAGGTTCCTACAGGAAAAGGGGAAAGGCAGGCAGACAGCCTTTGGGCAGGCGGGCCCCTATTGCGTTGCTTCCTTATGCCGCATTCTTCGTAATCGCAGCTTTCATATTCGTACAGTTCTTCCCGATAGTCACTATGCAACCGTCAAGCGCGCCCCAGCAGAGAATAATACTCCCGGCGACGAACTTTATAGGCAGCAATTATGACTCCGTACCTAACAATTGCCTGGTATTCAGTTTTACTCCGGACATCTGGTATGAGAATGGAAGAGCTGCAGCGCAGATAGGCTATCTCGGCTCAAGGAGTGCAAACTTTACCAACTTCACAAAAAGCTACAGCTGCTTTGTCCTTGATTATGGCTATTGGTGCACAGTGCCCCCTTATGACAACACTAGCTGCCCTGCTTACCTCAAATCATACAATACAAGCGCATTGGCGACGCAGAGCATAAACGGTTCGTCGTACGGTGTGGGCCTTTATCTCTTAAGGAACTACTCCGGATGAACGGATTTCTTCCTTCTGATCATTCGTTGCCTTATGAAGAGGATTACTATTACCGCTATTACGAACATTATGCCTGCCTGGACCAGATAGCCTTTGAGCCTGTTCTGTGAAATCGGAGAAGGGGAGACCGTTATTATCGAGGCCGAAGAGTGCGTTATGCCGTTTTCTGAATATTCTAAAGCAACTGCACCGGAGTAGGAGTTATTCTGCTGGGGCAGACCGGAATATAGGGTAAAGTTATAGTACTGGTAAGGATTGATGGTGAAGCTTGCAGCTGCGCCGCCGTTCCTCTCGAGGGCAGGGGGCAGCATCAGGGTGATGTTCCCGGATATGCTGTTTTGGGAGAGGCTGTAGATGCTCCCGGATATCCTGCCGGTAGTTGAATTGATATCTGTTACTGAGAGATTCGTTATCCTGAGCAGGGATTGCGATACGTTTCCGGAATTGACTACGCATGGGAATAAGACCGTGAATGTCTGCGTGCCCTGCTGGTACGTCAGAAGAAACGAGTAAGCAAACGAACCTGTCCTGTTCACAATGCCTGAGCTTATGTTAAAGAAGATATTCTGCCCGGGGCCTATCTGCTTTGCAGCATAGGTACCTGTCTTCCGGCTAGAGAATGCAGTATACGACTGCAGTATTACCGATGACGCAAAATCGCTTCCGCTGTTGAGTATGGAGAAGTTTATATTGCCGTTCTTTCCAAGACCCGACTGGCAGGTTCCTGTCAGCGTAACGGTGCCTGCGGCGTAAGACATGTGGGAAAATATTGCAAGCATGCTGAGAAGCGCAATTGGAAGAAGCCTGTTCATCCCTTCGCCTCTACTCCAGAACGCCCATGCCCTCAAGACCTATCTTCTGGAGCGCTTTTCGCGGGTTGTCATAGTACTCTTTGCAGAATTCGTTTATGCCACGCATGTCCCTTATCCCCATCTTGTTAAGCGTCTCCAGTATCTTTGCTCTCCTGTTCTCCTCTGCTATGATCTCGTTCGGGGTGAACCCTGAGAGCCTTGCAAGCGCATCCCTGTAGGTTATGCTAGGCAGTATCGGCGATCCCTTTCTTGTCCTGTAATCATACAGATAGAGGTCTGAAAGGAGAACCTTGGTCTCTATGCCCGATACCTCTGATATCTGCGTTATCCTTCTTTCGAATCCCTTGTCCGAGGAGATCTGCGATATCACCATTAACGCGTCTATCAGGGTTATTGCATTGGAACTTATGCTCATCGGAGGCTGCTCCAGCCTGTTGACTATGTCTCTTGTGGTGCTTGCGTGTATTGTTCCGAAGACGATCTTTCCTATCGTCATTGCGGAGATAAGGTCTTTTGCCTCTGCTCCCCTTATCTCCCCTATTATTATCATGTCCGGCCTCATTCTGAGGACGTTCTTCAGCAGGTCTTCCAGAGTGAGGTCAAGGTTGGTCTCAAGCCTTACGCAGTTCTCCTGGGTCTCGGTATTGAGTTCATAGGTATCCTCTATGACTACCACCCTCTCCTCCGGCCTGAAGAAGCTGAACATCGCATTCAGAAGAGTGGTCTTTCCGCTTCCTGGAGTCCCGCCGAGAAGCAGGTTGGCAGGCCTGACCTTCAGGCCCTCGGAATACAGCCATATCCTTGCAGCTATGTTGTAATTTAGCTCTCCGAAGTTTATCAGGTCTATGACGCTGAAGGCATGCTTCTTGAAGTTTCTGATCGTTACGCTGGCTCCCCTCGGGGATTTCACCACGTTGGCCCTCGAGCCGTTAGGAAGGTGTATGTCGTAGATGTGCTTGTTTGCATCGTTTGCTGTTGCATACATGTTGAGTTTTTTTACGAAACGGATAAGCTCTTTGGGATCCTTGATCCTCTCGGAAACCTTCATCTCGCCCTCCGCACCTTTGTTTATGAAAATGTTGTCTATGCTGTTTACCATTATGTCCTCTACACGTTCGTCTTTGAGATAGTCGTTTATAGGGTAGAAGTTGGAGGTATCCTTTGCTATCTTCGCTATCGTGTCCTGGTCTATTGAAGGATTAAAGGTCTTTGCAATCTTCTCTATCGCACTGTAAAGCGATGCATCCCCGTATATGTCGGACATCTTGCCTTCGAGCTCCTCGAATATCTTCTCCTCAAAATCATAGAACTCTTCATCGTCCATGCCAACCAGCAAGAAATTTTACTGGTAATAATTCAAAGAGCAAGTTTAATAATCCGTATTCATTTTGGATAAGAGCTTGGTGCTTCTGATAAGTCATCCTTTTTATTGTTTTAGGGCATACTGTTAATGTAATTGGATGGAGATACTCAGGTATGATCTGGCGGTGCTTGGAAGCGGGATAGGCGGATTCACATCCGCAATACATGCGAGCCACCACTCTAAAGGAAGGCTGAAGGTAGCGGTAATATCGAAATTGCATGCGATGAGGAGCCACTCTGTCTCTGCAGAGGGAGGCATATCCGGAGTGCTCTACCATGGCAAGGGAGATTCTGAGAGCCTGCATGCATATGACACGATAAAAGGTTCGGATTATCTTGCGGATCAGGATGCGGTAGAGCTTCTTGTAAAGAACGCACCAAAGGAGATAAAGTTCTTTGACCATATAGGGGTACCGTGGAACAGGGGAGAAGATGCAGTGATACAGCAGCGTCCGTTTGGAGGCATGAGCATACCGCGAACAGTATTTGCTGCAGACAAAACAGGATTCTTCATGATGCGCGCCCTCTACGACTATACGCTGCAGCTGAAGAACGTGGATATACTGCATGAGACCTTCGCGACTGCGATACTGATGGACGGGAAGAGAGCAGCAGGCATATTCGTGATGGACCTTGCAACCCGTGAGACGAAGCTCATAGAGGCCAAGTCCATAATAATAGCAACTGGCGGTTTCTCAAAGGTTTATGGCTTCACCACCACCTCGCATTCAACCACGGGAGACGGGATAGCGCTCGCATACAAGGCTGGGCTCTCCCTCAAGGACATGGAATTCGTGCAGTTCCATCCGACTGGGCTTATACCTAGCGGCATACTGATAACAGAGGCAGCGAGAGGAGAGGGAGGTTACCTGAGGAACTCAGAAGGAAAGAGGTTCATGGAGGACTATGCCAAGAGCGTGATGGAGCTCGCACCCAGGGACATAGTCTCAAGGGCGATAATGAGCGAGATTGCAAAGGGCAAAGGGGTAATGCATCAGGAATCGGGATTTGAGCACGTATGGCTTGACCTGCGCCATCTGGACAATGCAAAGATAGATGAGCGTCTGCCGATGATAAAGGATATTACGATAAAGATGCTTGGGATAGACCCGTCAAAGGAGCAGATACCGGTAAGGCCGGTAGCCCACTTCACAATGGGCGGCATAAATACCGACATTAAAGGAAGGGCGATGTTCAGTGCAAGGAAGCCTGCCGAGGGAGTATGGGCTGTTGGGGAGTGCGGATGCGTAAGCGTTCACGGAGCCAACAGGCTGGGCAGCAACTCCCTGAGCCAGTGTTCGGTATGGGGCAGGATAGCAGGCATTGAAGCTGCGGAGCATGCGATGAAGGCAGGCAAGGCAGACGGCAAGAGCCTTCATGCAAAAGCAGAAGAGGAGGAGCTCAGGATAATAGAATTGATTGAAAGAACGGAGGGATCGGATCCTTACCAGATAAGGAAGAGCCTTAACTCGATTATGGACTCGATGGTTTATGTTTACAGGAAAGAGGCTGAGCTGAAAAGGGCAAAGGCGGCGATAGCAAAGCTCAGGAATGAGTGCAGGAGCATCGTTGTCAACGACAAGAGCAGCATCTTCAACACGAACCTGAGGGATGCGCTTGAGACCTGCAACCTCGTCGAACTTGCAGCAGTGGTAGTCGAGGGTGCGATACGCAGGAAGGAGAGCAGGGGAGCGCATGCGATGGTTGAGCATCCGAAGAGGGATGACAAAAGATGGCTCAAGCACACAGTTGCAGCAAGCAAAGGTAACGGGATAGGCATAAGCTACATTCCCGTAAAGATTACAAAGTGGCAACCGCAGGAGAGGAAGTATTGATGGAGATAAAATCGACATATGATATGAGGGGAAGGCAGAGGAATGTGCTTAGACTCTTGCATTTCGACAGGGAGGGGTTAGCGCACATAATAGCTTACAGGATACTGGTATTCCTCTGCATAATAACAGGTATAGTTGCCATTTACTCTCTTCTATCGGGCAGCATATTCTTCCTTGGCCTGACAAAAGCCCTCTTTGCGATAGTCTGGCTGCTCTTCGGCATAGAGCTTTACTCCGTATACAAGGCCTTCGGCATAATCTCTACAAAAGGAATAGTCTTCGGAAGGCTTAACGAATCTTTTGTCAATTCGGAGATAAAGAAGAGCAATTGGCAGGGTCTGGTAAAGGCAGGAGCGCCTATGCTCTTAGTGGTATGGTATGCGCTCTTCGTAGCCTTTGCAGTGGTGGTTTTGTTATGAAAAGGGATTCTCGATTTATGATCCTGCTCTATGCGGGGATGGTCCTTGTGCCATTGTTGCTCTTTGCATATCTCGTTGCAGCCATTGCTTACCATTCTGCAGAGACGCTCATGCTCGGGATCGCGGCCCTCTGGATGATCATATTCGGGATAGTCGGTTCTATAGAGATATACGCGCATGGAAGGAATCCTGAAGAAAGGCTGCCGATGCTTAAAGGAAATGATATCAAAAAAGGGCTTGAGTCCGAGAGGGGCAGGCGCCCCAAAGGAGCAGAAGAGGTAACTGTGAGGATAAAGCGCTTCAATCCCCAGACCAAGAGATTCGATAATGAATCTTACTCTGTTTACGAAGACAGGCTGGCCACCGTTCTCGATACGCTTCTTAAGATAAAGAGCCAGCATGACAATACGCTCTCCATGAGATACAGCTGCAGGATGGGCATATGCGGCTCCTGCGGGATGGTCGCGAACGGCAAGCCGATACTCGCATGCGAGACCAATCTTCTTTCGCAGCTCGATGAGGATAAGAGCATAACCGTAGAGCCTATGCACGGCCATCCTGTGCTGAAGGACCTTGTGACCGATTTCGACGACTTCTTTGCAAAGCATGAGAGCGTTGAACCGCATCTCTACAGGAAGGACAAGGTTGAGCAGTACTCGACGGACAAGGAGTACAGGCAGACCAAGAGAGAGGTGAATCAATTCCTGCCTTACTCGTACTGCATAATGTGCGGCTTGTGCATGGATGCCTGCCCTGTTGTTAACTCCAATACCGAATTCGTCGGGCCGCAGGCACTCTCGCAGGTCTACAGGTACTATAAGGATTCCAGGGACCAGAACGGGAAGCGCAGGCTGCTTGACTCGGACAATCTGCATGGCGCGTGGGGATGCGAGTTCTCAGGCTCATGCTCCAAGGCATGTCCTAAGGGAGTCGATCCCGCATCTGCAATACAGCTGCTGAAAGCATCGATAATCGCTGATTTTGGTGAGAAGGAATGAGATATAGAAAGGAAAGGGACGTCCTTGGGATTGTCAACATACCTGCAGACGCGTATTACGGTTCGGAGACGATGCGTGCATACAACAACTTCCAGATATCCGGGATAAAGGTCTCCGGGGAGCTTGTACATGCATACATAATAGTCAAGAAGGCAGCCGCATCTGCGAACATGAAGATAGGCAAGCTCGATAGCAGGAAGGGCAACGCGATAATCAGGGCATGCGACATGCTTCTTTCAGGAAAGCACTCTGAAAATTTTGTTCTTGACGTCTTTCAGGCAGGAGCTGGCACCAGCATAAACATGAATGTTAATGAAGTGATAGCGAATGTGGCCATAGAACTCCTTGGCGGCAAAAAAGGCAATTATAGAATGGTACACCCTAATGACGATGTCAACATGTCGCAGTCTACAAACGACACGATGCCAACGGCAATGCGCATAGCCACTTATTTCATGATAAAGAGGCATCTTCTCCCCCAGATGGACGCTTTGGCAGCTTCGATAGACAGGAAGAGCAGAGAGTTCAAGGGGATAATAAAACTGGGAAGGACGCATCTGCAAGATGCGGTGCCGATAATGCTTAATGAGGAGTTTTCCTCCTACTTATACGCGGTGAAGAGTTCGATTGACTTCGTAGAAGAAGCGAATGCTAAGATGCTGAAGCTCCCTATCGGGGGGACAGCAGTAGGCACTGGCATCAATGCAGGCAGTGAGTACAAAAATGCAGTGATAAAGGAGATAAGAAAGCTTACAGGGGAGAGATTCTCGCTCTTCCCGAGCCCTTATGGGCCTATGTCGAACAAGCTTGACGAATTGGAGGTAAGCGCGTCGCTGAGGGAGTGCGCAACCTCTCTAAACAAATTCGCAAACGACCTGCGACTGCTGAACTCGGGCCCAAGAGGAGGGATAAACGAGATAAGGCTGCCCGCGGTGCAGCCAGGATCCTCAATAATGCCCGGGAAGATAAACCCGAGCATGGCGGAGATGATGAACATGGTATGCTTCCAGGTCATCGGCAATGACCTTGTGATAAGCGAGGCTGCGAATGCTGGGCAGCTCGAGCTTAATGTCTATATGCCTGTGATGATCTTCAATCTTTTGTTCTCGATAAATATACTTGCAAACGGTATGAAGGCATTCCGTGAGAGATGCGTGAACGGAATAACTGCAAATGACAGGAGGATAAAGGAGAATCTGCAGAACGATCTGTCAATAGCAACAGCGCTTACCCCCTACATAGGCTATGCAAAGGCTGCTCAGATAGCGAGAAAGGCATTCCTGGAAGGGAAGAGCGTCATGCAGATATGCATCGAGATGAAGGTTCTTGACAGGAAGAAGCTTGAGAAGGTACTGAATCCTAAGAACGCAGTCAGGTGATGCGCTTCGTTGCATGATTATGCTGTCTTCCTCTGCAGTTCTGTGAATTCCTTCTTGTCGCTTAAGGCCTGGCCGATCATGGATGAAAGTGCATCAGGCTCCTTCTTCATGCCGACAACCGCAGATATCACCGTGGATCGCGGTATGCTTGCATATATTATGAAATTTGCCCCTACGCTCTCTATCGCATGTTCCATCGGGGCATAAATAAGCAGGGGATTTTTCCCTTTGTAGATGTTTATCGTATTATGCGGATTGCTCCTGCCTTCCTTCAGCTCCCCTTTTTCATTTAGGTTATAGCTGTCAGGGATCTGCGAGCTTGCATGAGAGTCAAATATCCCATAGCCTTTAACGTCTCCGCTTCCCTCTATAGGGAATATTTTACCCTGAAGTGCCCGTCGCAGGCCCGGATCGTTATGGAGCATGCTTATCGCCTCCTTGGGAGTCATAAGCCTGAGATTATCCTCTTCAAGCATATCCAGTGCATTACTGCGTTTTGTGTATGTTAAGTTAACGTAAACGCCTTTTCCGGCAACGTCTCTGAAATCGTTGTTGAACCACTCCGTCTCCTTCGGAGGCTGCCTGCTGTTTCCACTATTCCATGCCTTGAATATAGCAATTGCCATTTTGTCGCCTGGAAGAGTATTGCCATCGCTTAGGTATTAAAATGCTTTGCACAGGCTTTCAATTGTGGAATACAAGAATCAGCTGCAAGGCCCTCCTCTCCAGCTTAATTGTTAGGCAGTATATTGTCGACGATAAAATCGGGATCATAAGGCATTATGTCGTTGTATTTCTCCCCAATCCCGAAGAACAGTATCGGTATGTCAAGCTCGCTCAGTATGGATATGGTGTTTCCTCCCTTTGCATCGCAGTCCAGCTTTGTAAGTATGATTCCGTCTATAGATACAGCTTCATTGAGCGCCTTCACCTGGCCAAGGATGGAGTTTCCCGCTATCGCCTCGCCTATGAATATCTTCATGTCAGGCTTTGTTACTCTCGATATCTTCTTCAGTTCCTCTATCAGGCTCTTGTTGGTCTCCTGCCTTCCTGCACTGTCCATAAGTACCACGTCCACATTATGCGCCTTTGCATGCGCGATTGCATCGAACGCTATGCTCGCGGGGTCTGAACCGTATGCGCCCTTGACTACCCTTATACCGAGTTTGTCTGCATGGAACGTAGTCTGTTCTATCGCAGCGGCGCGGAAGGTGTCGCTTGCAGACATGACGCAGGTAAGGCCGTTGGTTATGAACATGTTTGCGATCTTAGCCATGGTGGTGGTCTTTCCTGCACCGTTCGGCCCTATGAATAGTATCTTGAAAGGGAGGTCATGCGCTTCCGCCTTCTCCCTTGCCTTTTGGATTAGGTCCGTACCGCTCCTCTTTGCAAGAACCCTGCGTATCGATTCCCGGATCATCTGCCTTATCTCGCTGTCTATCCCTTTTGCATTTATGCCCCGTGAGAGCAGGTCACTTTTTATCGAATCTGCAAGCTTCTCCGCGACGTCATAGTTCACATCAGATTCAAGAAGGCCGATTTTGAGGGATTCGATGAACGGGTCTATGTCTGACTCTTTAAGGCGTACGTTGCTGAATATTATGCTCTTCAGCTTTGTCCCGGCGCCTACTGTCGGCTTTCTTTCATTGTGAGCCTTAGCCATATCGGGTTTTGCCACCGCGGTTTTTGGCGCATGGCCCTCATTATCAGGATTATTGATTGTTTTGTGGACATCTGTCTTATGGCTCGTAGGTTTGGCTCCTGCATCCGCCTTATGCACAGCCTCTTTTTCAACTGCATGCGGTTTGAAATTTGCTTCCTTATGCTCGGGTTCCTTTTCCCTAATTGCAGTGTCGGCATTGATTGCCGTATCCTTATTGCCGGGGGCATTTTCCTTATGGACAGCATTATGCCCAATGCCCTGTTGCCCAACGTCATGTCCTTCATGAATCGAAGCGGCGCTTTCCCTTAGCGTCTTCCCCTCGTCCTGCTCCTCCTTCTTAATCTCGGCCTTCTCCTTGCTCACTACCGAATCCATGAAATTGGATAAGCGTTTCTTCAGGCCTTCAAACATCTACACCACTGCATGCACAGGCTCATACCAGCCCCTGCGACTGTATGGCGCCGATCCTGTAGTTTATGTCTGCAAGCTCGTCCCGTATCTTCTGCCTCTGTGCAACAAGCTTCTTTATTAGCTCCTCCCCTTTTGTCACCTTGTCCTGGAAAAATTGCTTTGCGTCTTCAAGATTCTGTTCTACAAGATATCCTGCGCCTATGTATGTTATTACGCTCTTCAGCGGCTTTGACTCTGCGCTTATATACATGCCTCCTTCCGTGCCTACGAATATCTGCTTGTTGTCGAGATGCTTTCCGTTATCTATTATCTCTATGTTACCGTTAAGCACTGCCTGCATGGCGGTGTAGCTGTCTATGCTCTGGTTAAGGACCTCGTACTGCTGCGAGTAGACCTGCTGCAGGTACTGCAGCTGCATGTATAGATCGTTTGCGTCAGGTGTCTTCTCTTTCTTCTCTGATTCCATGAATACCACTATTTACAATTTGACTAAATGCAATATAATATTACTGGTCGGTTAGCCCCTCTTCCATCCTTGCAAGCTCGAAGCCAGTAGTATCCTCGCCAACTATCAGGCCCTTGGTGTTTGCAACTGACGCGAGACCTATGAATACGGATCCCGTATTGGCTGTCGACTGCGACACGTTGCCCACGAGATCCTTGGCCATGTCGAGCTCCTTGTCAGAGGCGAAGTTGTTGAGCACCATGCCGTTGTTGGTGAGTATGTTGTTTGCGCCTACCGTCTCGTATCCGCCTATTGACATCCGTATTATCTCCACGTCAAGCACGTCCGCTATCATATCGGATGCGGATTTGTCGAAGTTCGGATTTATTATGGCGATCTTGTCGTTCGCAAGTATGTTGTTCCCCAGGGCGTTCATGTCTCCAGGCAGTGCCCCTATCCGTATCCTTTCCTTAAGGGAATTCAGCTCGCGCATCTCCTCCGCATATGCCATTTCTGGAAGGAGTACGCCGTTAGAATTCAGGACGGCGTATATGCCTATCAGGTTGGATCCGTTTATCGATAGCCTGTGGGTCTCAGTGGCAAGGTTCTCCCTTATTATCGATTCGTCCTTCGGAGAGACGCCGTTGCTTATGAGGGTAAGCTTTTCGGAGGAAGCCGAGAATGCGCCGACGTAGCTGTTGCCGTTAATGTTCCTCTTCAATAGGTTCATTCTGTTTTACCTTCTTTGCTCTCTGCAGGGCCGCCTTTCGGCTCTGCCTTCGGCTTTGCCGGCTGCTCTGCCTTTTTCGAATCTGCAGCAGGCTTTGCTTTTTCTACCATAGGTGCGGCCTTCTTAGGCTCCTCTTTCTTCTGCGCCTCCTTAGCAGGCTGCTTCCCCTGGGTCTTCTGCGCCGCTGCCTGCTGTGCAGGCTTGGCAGGCTTTGCCCCATGCAGGCTGACCTTTACGTCGTTTCCTGATCTGCTCACATTAAGCTTTATCTTCGACCTGTTCTTTAATGCCTTCGACATTAAATAGTTGTTTACGTCCTGGTCTATGCTGACGAAGCTCATGTCCACCTTTGCACTTCTTGCCACGAGGAACCTTATCGTTGATGAGGCATTCCTTATGGCCCTTGGCTTGTGTGTCTCTCCTAGCTTCTTGCTTAGACTTATTGTCATTACGCTTTCCATAAAATAACCTTTGATATTTTAGTATAAGATTACATTAATACTGCACAGAATAGGTTTATTACTTTTGCTTTTTGGTCATAACCGCATGATCAAGCGCTGAAGCGCATGAACACTCCCTATTTTCCGGAGTCTCCTTTATTATGTTCGATACCAGCTCCTTCACTGTAGATATGCTCCTTGAGAATATCTCCTCCACATCCTTCCCGCTTACGTTCTTGACATCCTCCCTGCCCTCTATGCCTGCATCGTAATCGGTTATGACGCCTATGCCAAGGTAGCAGATCCGGCGCTCCCTGGCGAGGATCGCTTCGGGATACTGGGTCATGTTTATCACGTCAAAACCCTGCGCCTTGTAGTGCCTGGATTCGGCTTTTGTCGAGAACCTCGGCCCGTTTACAACGACGACTGTGCCTGATTTATGGTACCTTATGCCCATCCTGTCTGCCGTAGATGCGGCAATGCTTCGCATCTGGCTGCAGTAAGGCTCTGCGGAGCTTACGTGCACCACGTAATCCTCATCGAAGAAGGTGTCGTGCCTGCCATGGGTCATGTTGACGAACTGGTCGAAGAGCACAAGCTCTCCCGGCGCATAGTCCTCCCTCAGTGATCCGACGGCGTTTGTGGCTATTATGCGCTGCACCCCGAGGGAGTTCATCGCCTCTATGTTAGCCCTGTAGTTCACCTTATGAGGAGGTATGGTATGCTCCTTCGAATGCCTTGCGAGGAAGGCAACCCTCTTGCCAGAAAGGTCGCCTATCGCTATGCTTTCGCTGGGTTTGCCGTATAGGTTCGCATCGCTGAAGAGCGAAGGCTTCTCCACCATGGAGTAGAAACCTGAACCGCCTATGACTCCCATATCAGCTTCCATAAGGTCAACCTATGCTCATGTCAGTTCCTGATTCTTATTTCTTTTCCTTCTTCCTTGACTTTGCAGACCTTCTCCTGAAGACCATGGCTATTATGACGATAATCACTATTATTATCGCTGCATCGGTCTCATAGGATGCTGTCGGATTGGCCTGGCCGATATCTATGTAGTAGTTGTCCGATCCTGTGAACTGCTGGTTTACAGAACCGCTTGGCTGCTTCCACTGCTCATAGAGCGTGACTGGGTAGTTCCCAGGAACTCCCTGCGAATCTATGCTTACCAGGAAGGTAACGTTCGTGGACGCTCCTGGCTGCAGGTTGTTTACATATGCCGTGCTGGCAACAGGCGTTACCGGATATGGAGTCTGCAGATTGAGCTGAAGCTGCTCCGCAGGGCTCGTGCCCGTATTCGTTATCCTGAAGTTCACAGGCACATCGGTTGCGCCTATTCCCGGGCTTGGTCCTTCCGAGTCTATCGAGAACTGTGCGGAAGGTGCTACCGAGAGATTTATGCGCTGTATGCTGCTGAAGCGCTTGTTCAGCAATGCAGAATAATATGTTGCATTGACGATCAGGTATGGGGTGCCCGTGCCGTTTGCAGAGAGCAGTATTGGTTCGCTCTGGGACGAGCCCGCAGTGAGATTGGATATGAAGAACGACCTTACTGAGCTCAGTACGCTCAGCCCTGGCGAACTGTTGACGGTAAGGGTGACATTCCTCGCGGTCCCATAACCGTTATTCTCTACAAGAAGGCCTATGGTCTGGTTGTATCCGCTATACAGGGTAGACGGTTCTGGATTCGAGGCCATTACCTTTATCGAAGGATTCGCCTGCACGTAGAAGCTTACAGGCATCGATGACGTGGATATCTGCGTGCTCGTTGTCGAGTATATCAGATAGGTTGCAGTGAGAAGCAGGGTGTATGATCCTGCAGGCGTGGTGCTAGGTATATGCACTGTATAGCTGTAGTAAGCTGGGTTTGCACCCGGGTTCAGCGTGCCTATTATCTCGCTCTTCAACGGCGAGACATTGAGCAGAGGGTACTCTCCGGTTGGCTGCAGCGTCGTTCCGTATACCCAGTAGTTGTATGAATTGTACAGCTGGAACCTTACAGTTACATTCTGTCCTGCGACTATCGTGTTCGGAGAGACAGTTACATTTACCAGTGAGACCGCTCCTGTATACTGTCCTACTGCCTGTGCGCCGGCCAGGCCGCCCATTATCAGCACGGTGGCGACTGCCAGAAAGATTGTTTGGGATTTCATGTTTTCACCTTGATTAATATTATTCCATCATATCTGCTTGCTCGTGTCCCTGAATGAGAGGTAAGCTATGCCCGCCATTATCATCGCAAATACGAGCAGTATGATCGATGTCGATATGAGAGTCGTTATTGGGAGGAAGCCCTTGATCATTATGTCCCTTACCGCATTTACCGCATAGGTAAGAGGGTCTACCGCAACGACAGGAAGCAGGAAGTTAGGCAGGAGGTTCGCAGGGACGAATGCGCCTCCGAGGAATGATAGCGGAAGCACCAGCGTCTGCCCTATCAGCGCATATGTCTGCTGATCCCTTGCCCTTGTAGCAAGAGCTATCGCAAGGGAGCCGAAGCCGAGCCCTACCAATAGTATTATCCATATGAGCTCAAGCAGGCCTACAAAGCCTGCAGCTATCGTTGCGCCGTAGAGCAGGCCTATGAAGAGTCCGACATATGCGGAGAATACTGACTGGAAGGTGCCGTAGGCTATCTTGCTTATCAATACGGAGAAGTTGTTTATCGGAGTGGTGAGGAAGGCCTTTAGGTTTCCCAGCTGCCTGTCGCTTATCATGGTGAACCCTGCGCTGAAGACCGCACCGAACGATGCCACCATCACTATTATTCCGCCGATGACGAAGCTTAGGTAATTGCTGCTTGCCCCATAAGCATAATTCGTTATTACAGATACCGGAGGGTCCTGAACCGCACTGCCGCCGAACTGCGCAGCTGCAAGGTTCGCCTGCGCCGCGACAACTGCCGCAGACTGCGGCTGCGAATTGTCAAGATAGACATATACGTGTGAATCTGAGCCGTAGCCGGATGAGAAGCCGCTGGGTATAACTACGACTCCAGCTACGGAACCTTCGGAGAGGAGGGCCATCGCCTGCTGCTGCGTGGTCTCCGTCAATACGGTAATGCCGTTGCCCGACTGTATCGAGTTTATGAATCTGAGTGCGGCAGGCCCGCTAGCGTAATTGACTATCGCGATCGGGACGTTCTTAGGGGCGCTGCCGAAGCTCCCCAGAAGCAGCACGAATAATAGTGGGAAGATCGTTGATCTTACCGCATTCATGGCTATGTTCTTCTTGAATATCAGCATCTCCCTGACGAATAATGTATAAGAGTCTTCCAGGATTCCCATTTCATCTTCCTCTGCTTACCATCGCCCTTCCCTTATAGTCTCCAGACGTATCCCTTGCTTCGGATCCTGTCAGCTTCAGGAAGACGTCGTCTATTGTGGGCTCGTGCATGCTCACGTTCCTTACATTGATCTTTGCCGTGGAGAGTGACGAGAGCAGCGTCTCTATCTTCTTTGTAGCGTTGTTTCCCCCTGGTGCCGTGACCCTGTTGTTAAGGACAGTCGGTTCAAGGCCTACCTTCTTGAATATGCTTGCGACCTTCTGCAGCTCCTCCTTGTCCGCAGTGACCTCTATGACGCTGCTCAGCCCTATGCTCTTCCTGAGTTCATCCGGCGTCCCGAGAGCGATCAGCTTTCCGTGGTCTATGATCCCTATCCTGTCGCAGAGCTGGTCCGCCTCTTCCAGGTACTGCGTCGTCATAAGCACGGTAACGCCCTGCTTCTTGTTTATCTCGCGGAGGAGATTCCATATCTGGGTCCTGTTCTGCACGTCAAGCCCTGTCGTAGGTTCATCAAGCAGTATTATGTCCGGGGTGTGCATGAGCGACTTCGAGACCTCGAGCCTTCTCTTCATTCCTCCGGAGAATGTACCTGCATATACCTTCCTGAACTGTACGAGGTCCGAGAGCTCGAGAGCGAATTCTATGCTCTTCTCCATCTCCGATTTAGGTATATGGTATAATCTTCCGAATATCATCAGGTTCTGCTCCGCGGTGAGCTCCGGCTCGACCACTGTCTCCTGCGTCACTACCCCTATATGGGTGCGCGCTTCGGCAGGATCGTTCTTCATGTCCGTGCCGTTGATTATTATCCTTCCGGAAGTAGGTGTCAGAAGTCCGAGGAGCATGCTGATGGTGGTGGACTTTCCTGCGCCGTTCGGTCCCAGAAGGCCGAATATCTCTCCCTTTTTTATCTTTAGGGAGACGCCATTGACCGCGGTGAAGTCTCCGAATTTCTTGACTACATTGTCTATGTTTATCGCGTACTCTTCGGCCATCACTCATCACCCATCAGTACGGAGAATGCCTTTCGCATCTCCTCCTTTAGCTTCAGTGCCTGTTTCAGCGCAAGCTGCCCCTTTCTGTTTGTTTTGTAGTATTTGTGCAGCCTTCCGTTCTTCAGCTCTGCCTTTGAGATTATGTAGCCCTGCTTCTCAAGGGAGCTTATAGCATTGTAGATGTCGCTCTTTGTCACATCAGAGAGCATTCCGTGGTCCTTCCACCCCTTGCAGCCCTTCCTTATGTCGTTTGCGATAGAGTAGGGATAATCCCAGTCGTTCAGCTTTTTCAGGATGACCACCTTCAGCACGTATTTGGATATCTCCTTGTGCGGATCTCCGGTGTGCCTGTATATATTTGCAGCAGAAGACATAATCTAAATTTAGACTAATATATATTTAAACCTATTGACTTGGTTAGGATTTTGCAATGGTGCAACAAGCATGCTGATAGACTTAAAATACTATCAATCATATAGTCAAGTATGGTTGGCCGCATGCCTAAGAAGGTCAGTGTAGTGATACCCACTCTTGAGGAGGAGAGCGTCTTCAAGCTCGTGAAGCAGATAAGGAGGGTATTGGGAAATGGCGTTGAGATAATAATAGTGGACAAGAGCAGCGATAAGTACTTCAGGAGACTTAGGAGCACTGGCGCGAAGCTCATACGCCAGAGAGGAAGAGGCGTGGAGAATGCGGTCATGGTAGGGCTCAGGGCGGCTAAGGGGGAGTATATCGCAAGCATAGATGCCGACGGGACGCATGATCCTGAGGGCCTTGCGGAAGCGCTGAAGATGGTTGAGTCGGGAAAGGCCGATTTTGTCCTTGGCAACAGGATGAACGGCCTCTCGAAAGGCTCGATGCAGCTTTATCTGAGATTCGGCAACAGCATACTGAGCGGCTTGTACAGCACGCTCTACCATCAGAAGATACATGACGTGCTTACCGGATTGTTCGTGGTGAGCAGGGAGGCATTTGAGGATATAAGGAATGTAGAGCCTTACAGGGCAGGGATAGCCTTCTTTGCGATAGAGCTTGCAAGAAGGGGCTATACCGTTAAAGAGGTTGACATTAAGTACTACAAAAGGGCTTATGGTGAATCCAAGCTTACAAGATCAAAGTTCGCATACGGCTTCAACGTCGCATCGCACATAGTCAGGCAGCTCAGGGATTATAGCCCGCTGCTTATCTTCGGCTTGGTCGGAGGCATACTCTTCATAATAGGGTTGATACTCGGGATACAGGTGCTTGCCGACTTCTTCGCGACAGGGGTCTTCGCATTCACTGGAAGGGCCCTTCTCGCATTCATGCTCCTTGTGATAGGCTTCCTGCTTGTGATAGCTGGACTGATACTCGACCTGCTCCTTGAGATAGAGAGGAAGCTTGAGATGCCAAACAGATAGTCGTAGCTTTGAAGTTTTGCCCCAGGTTAAGATCAGCATTGCGCATTGCTGCACTTTATGTGAAAGCCAGGGCATTGGAAACCTTAAAATAGCTTATTGTGCATAAATTGTTTGCATTCTATTCATAGATAGTTGCATTTCTACAAGTTATAAGTGATGTTATGAAATTAAGACCTGCTAGATGCGTCCGCGGAATAAACAGCCAGCCATGGGCAAGATACTCGGTAAAGAAGCCTAGGAAGAACTACATAAAGGCGCTGCCGCACACCAGCTTGCTTGTATTCAAGATGGGAACCGACAGGGAGGATTACAATAAGGTAATGACTCTCGAGGCTGACCAGCAGGTACAGCTCAGGTCCAACGCCCTTGAAGCTGCAAGGCAGGTTGCAAACAAGTTCCTTGAAGGAAGCATAGTTAACAACTATAGGTTCAGGATCCTCGTTTATCCTCATAACGTAGTACGGGAGAAGAAGAGAGCAATGGGAGCAGGAGCAGACCGTATCTCCCAGGGTATGACTCTCTCTTTCGGAAGCCCTTCCTCAGTCGCAGCGCGCGTCTACAAGAACCAGCGCATCTTCGAAGTAAAGCTCAATGAGGCGAACAAAGAGGTAGGAAGAGTTGCCTTGAAGAGGGCTGCCTCGAAGCTTTCAGGAACATACAGCATAAGGATGTACGACAACTGATCATTTTTATCCTTCGTACCTTCTAGCTTCTTCCACAAATCTGTCAGCCATTAGCACGACCCATGCCGCAAAATCGTCAGGCCTCTCCTTCACCCATTTATGGAATTCATCTATGGAGACCCATTTGTAGGCCTGCACCTCGTCCTTGTTGGGTTTCGTCTCCCCGTCATATGTCCCGAATAGGATATGGTCGTACTCCCTCTCCGTAAGCCCGCTCCCGACCTCCGCCTCATATGGGAAGACGAACCTCTCCTCGAGCTTTGCGTTTATGCCCATCTCCTCCATCAGTCTGCGCTCAGCGGCAGCCTCGACAGGCTCTCCGGGCCTTGGATGGCTGCAGCAGGTATTTGCCCACTTCCCCTTTGAATGGTACTTGACCATCGCACGCTGCTGCAGCAGAGTCTCGCCCTTGCCATTGAAGAGGAAGACTGAGATTGCGCGGTGCAGATGGCCGCCGTTGCTGTGCGCCTTCAGCTTCTCCTCTATCCCTATCTGATTGTCATTCTTGTCCACTAGTATAACATTTTCCAGAGGCTCACCGATACTCTTATATATTTCAGAATATATCTAGAATTGCTATTTTTTATGGTTTTCCTTATGGTCTTCCATATAGCTTAACACTCGGATATGCTGGTCTTATGAAGATATTATTGCAGTTCCCTGAAGGACTCAAGGAGAAGGCGCTCACCTATGCGAAAGAAGAAGAGGCAAAGGGCAATGAGGTCTATGTCTCGGCTTCGCCCAGCTTCGGCGCCTGCGACCTTGCCCTTGATGAGGCCAAGATGATAGGGGCTGAGAAGCTCGTCCACTTCGGCCATGCAGAGTTCCACCACGTGGATTTCAATGTTGAGTACAGGGAGTTTGCGGTTGACGCTGATCTGGACATTCTTGAAGAATCGGTAGATGCTCTTAAGGATTATAATAAGATAGGGATCGTGACAACCATACAGCACATACACCAGCTGCAGTATGTGAAGGAGTTCTATGAGAAGAATGGCAAAACGGTGGTGATAGGAAAGCCGTACGGCTTTGCCAAGAAACCCGGACAGATCCTCGGATGCGACATAGGAAGCGCAGCACGCATAGACAACGAGGTTGATGCCTTTGTCTACTTTGGCGGGGGGATGTTCCATCCCTTAGGCGCTCTGCTCAATACCAAGAAGCCTTTCCTGGTGGTTGAGCCTTTCACCAGGAAGGTGGAATTCATAGACCAGTACCGTGAGATCTACAGGAAGAGGAAGAATGGCAAGATAGCAAGGGCCCTTTCAGCCAGGAGCTTCGGGATAGTGGTAAGCACCAAGAACGGGCAGCATAACATGAATCTTGCAGGGCTCCTCAAGAGCAGGATAGAGGCAAAGGGGCTCAGGGCAGCCATACTCACTGCAAATACGATAAACTTCGAATCCCTTGACAATATGCGCGAGTTCGATGCCTTTGTCAATACCGCCTGCCCCAGGATATCCATAGATGACATTACGCGTACAAGGAAACCCATGCTGAGCGCAAATGAGCTCAACGAGGTCCTTGAGATGCTGAGCATTCAGACTCTTTCTAAGTGAATCGAAGCTGGAAGCCATTCTGAATGATTTAGCATTCAGACTCTTTCTAGATTAAAAAGAAAAAGGAATAGAAAAAATAAAAGAAAATAAAGGCAACTTTATGTTACCTTTACTATCAGTGTTGCTACCTTCACTGCGCTGGTCGAAGGACCGTTAGGGCCTGTGCTGTAGTTAAGCCATACGTATCCTGAGAACTGGCTGCCTATTGAGTTTGCGCTTGTGAAGTCGCTTTGTGGTACCTGGAAGTATACCTGCTGTTCGTTTCCTGCGTTCAGCTGGCAGTTTCCAAATGCAATGCCATTTATTACGACAGGGCTTCCGTTATTGCAGAAGTTTGCGTTTGCAGAGTATGCTGTAGGGAAACCTGAAGCGGTTGCTCCTGTAGACTGCGGTGCAACGCTTATCATTCCATTGTACACTGTCGCGCCACCATTCTGGCCAAATGTAATTCCTACCAGTACGTTATTAGTGCTGGCACCAAACGTTGTTGCAGACTCATTAGTGCATATGTAACCCGAGGCTGCTACGCATGACGGATGTAGGAACGCGCTTCCGTTGAATACGCCAAGAGCATAGAGTGCTACTAACACTATAGCTATGACGAGTATCGCCCATCCATACGTCATGAGATATTCCATTGCGCTTTGCAATTTGAACTTTTTACTCATATCCGCACCTTTTTTCTATTGATAAATAATTGGTAATGTATTTAAAGCTTACTGATGGAAAGCCCTCGGCTAAGTCTCGGATGTTTTTGGCATGTAGCAACACATGTTCGCAGCATGGTCTGACTTTGACTTATATTATATATCTTATGTCCTAACTAAAATCATAAGATGCTGATTGATGGTGTTTATGGGCATTATAAGGAAAATAGCGCGCAGGGCAGCCTCTTCCAAAAGAGGGGAGTTCATAAACTATGTGAGGGATGGGTGGAATAACTACAGCTTCATCTTCTATATAGGGGGAGTCAGCGCGATACTCGGAAGCATCTTCGGGATAGCCGGATGGCTCTCCATAGTGGTTACAGTAGCTTTCTTCTATTATGCAGGCAGGTTCGTAAAGGCCTTCAAGGAGGAGAAGGAAAAGGCGGAAAGGAGGAATAGAAGGAATATAAGGGTAAAGCGCTGATTCTTTGCCTGAGATAAGGGAATTGGGGCAGGCCACGGCCTATTGATATTTTGTCAGTCTTCCACAAGGCCCTCTCCGCAGTCGAGCTCTGCTCCGCAGTTATAGCACCTTCTATGGCAGGATGACATCTCCTGCATCTCAAAGCCGCATACCGGGCACTCCATTGAACAGCCAATGTCTGAATACGCGTATTAGAGTTAATAGCGCATGCTCCCATATGTGGTTTTGGCGCTATGAGGCATCTGGATCCATAGTCTGCAGCATATCGGATATCTTTATAAACTTATCTCCATGCTTCGCATTTGAACGATAATTTTTCAGGGCTGAAAGCTGGCTTTAAAAAGACATTTCGCCTTCTTTATTCAGTGGTATAAATGGCAAAAAGCAAACCAAACTACGGTGCATGGGCCCTTAAGTTCATAGGAAGCCTGGTGTACCTGTATGTACTGTATCAGCTTTGGTCACCTGGTGCAATCTCCAATGTCTTCGGACCGATACTCTTCGGAGTTGCAGCGGTAGCCTCAGTGGCTCTGTTCATAACAAACCTGTCCGCATTGACCATGACTAAGAACGATAAGATGACCATGTGGCTGGCAAAACTTGGAAATATAGGAGGGTTCGCCCTTCTGGCAGCAGCTTATGTAAGCCCTGCGGCAATGGCAGGAGGCCTTCTTGCAGAAGCGCTGGTAGGATTCGTAATCGTTTACATAGGCTCCGGAATGGATATGTAAATAGAGTTCCGGCTTTCTTTTTTTCTTTTATTTTTTCTCTTCCTTTTTTCTTCTTTCCTTAGTGATAGCCATATATAGCCTTTAGCGGATATCTGCAATGAATTATATGAAAGAGATAAATGCCTCTGATATGGACCTTAGGGGAGAGGAGCGCTTCGGGCCCGTACTTTCAAGGCTATATGCGCTATTTGCACGTGAAGGCGCTCTTGGCATCTATGGATTCGCATGCAAAGATATACTTTCAAGGAAGGGAGCCTTCAGCCTTCTGGATGTCGGGACTGGACCTGGAAGATTACCTGGCATGCTCTCAGAGGAGAGCGATAGGGTAAGGATATCCGCGGTTGACCCTTCGCCATCGATGATCAGGATAGCAGAAGGGAAGAACAGGGGCAGAGGGATAGCTTTCGCCCTCGGGTACAGCCAGAAGCTGCCGTTTGACAAGAAGTTTGACATGATAGTAAGCTCCGTCTCCTTCCACCACTGGGCGCATAAGAAGGAATCCTTAGCATATCTCTCGGGATTCCTTAAGCCAAAAGGCGAGATACGGATCTATGAACTTAAGAAGAGCAATAGATTATTCGATTACTTTTTGGACAAGCACAGGATGAGCGAGAAGGAACTGCGCCATGCAGCTGAAGGAGCAGGCCTGAAAGTGAAGAGCGTCATTTCAAAGGATAAATTCGTCCGTGCAGTATACATTAAGGCATAAACAGCACAGCATAAAGTATAAAATTTATATCAATGATATAGGTGTGTGGTTTTTTGGAGCGCTGCAGCACCGGTGTGACCGGATTTGATGATCTCGTTGAAGGCGGATTCCCTAAAGGGTCGATGATACTCCTTACGGGATCGCCCGGCACTGGCAAGACGATATTCGGCCTGCAGTACATATACAATGGGGCTATGAACGGGGAGAACGGCGTCTATGTCTGCATAGAATCCACCCCTGAAGCGCTTAAGAAGCAGGCTGAGAACTTCGGCATGGACTTTGAAAGACTTGAAAAGGAGGGGAAGGTGATCTTCTACCGCGTTCCTACCGATGACAGGAAGTTCGGCATCTTCAAGAAGATATTTGAGAGCGTTGAGAAGATACATGCAAAGCGCATGGTCTTCGACAGCCTTGCGACACTGAACATAATACTTGGAAGGTTTGTCTCATTATGGGATTATGAGACCAGTAGTGCGGCATCATCCAACCTGGAAAAGATGCGTTCCAGCAACATCAACTCCTTTGACATGATGGTAATAGCAAACAGCATAATAGAGCAGTTAAGGCCCATAGGTACAACCACCCTTCTCATAACCTATGGCAGTGAGAATCCAGGAAGCATGGCGTATGATGAAGCCAGCGAGTTCCTCTGCGATGGGATCATAGACTTCTACAATCTTCCAATAGGGATAAAGTATTCAAGGAGCATGCGCATAGGAAAGATGCGCAGCACAAATAACAGCCAGTACATACATGAGTTCAGAATAACAGATAAAGGGATAGTTGTCAGCCCTGCGGAGGCGATATTGTTCAATGAGTAGCACCCCTAGCCTCTTTGACAAGCTGATGATCGCACGTGAGATGCAGTTCAGCAATGGAAGCGTCAGCATGTTCGGGCACAGGGTGGTAATGCCTCCTGCCAGGCTCTTCTCCGAGTATATAAAGATGGTCGACAACGACCCTAAGTATACCGACCTTCTCTATGAATCGGCAAGGATCAGCTTCCGTGAAGGGATGGGAAAGGACCTGCAGAAGAGATTCAAGTTCCACATAAACGATTTCTTCAACTGGCTTCCGAAGATCTCAGCGCTTGCCGGATGGGGCGATGCGACAATAGACCAGTTCATACCTGAAAAGCACTATGGGATAATAACCTGCAGGGATTCGCCTGTAGTCAGAGGATTAAAAGGGAGCGTGCACGGCCCTGTCGACCATGTCCTCAGGGGCTTCATAACTGGCAGCACTGAGACGATGTACGGGATTGTGGAAGGGATAAGCACGGTTGAGGTAGAGTGCGAGAACGATGGCTACAAAATGTGCAAGTTCGTCTTCAATCCTATGCTGAAGGGCATACCAAGGGAAACAGAGACGGATAGCTAGACTTATCCTGAAGGTCCAGGCATTTGATGCCATTCCGCCTGGTAAATGCTTTTATCATGGAAAACAGATTTAAACTTGACAGGAGTGCATCGCTGGATGAATTCATGCGCATAATCGGATAATACATCAGCCGTTGATGTATCGCGCATACTTGGACTTCGAACGGGCCAGCATCATGGAAACATATCCCTGCCTCATGACTTTTGCATTGCTTAGGCCCATCTCCTTCACTATCTTCGCCAGTTCCCGATGCTTCTGGCTATCGGATATTATCTCGAGCTCTATGAAGTTGCCCAGACCTTTGACCGTGTCAAGATTTATCGAGCAGTTCCCCAGCTCATAGGTGGTTCTGGACTTTGTAACATTTATTATGTTGTTGAACCTGGACTTGAGAAGGATGGTTTTGATTGTCTCGGGCTCCTCTATCCTTGTTTCGTATTCCTCGTACCTTCCCATTCTGCCCGTAGATGCTTTGTAGGTCAGAAAGTGCGTATCCTTCTCCGATCTTATGCGTATCAGAAAACTCCTCTTCTTGGTATAGAGATTGATGTTGCCATAATACCTGTCCGTCTGCTTGGTGGCCTTTACGTACTTGGCACCGCTCCCTGCTATGAAGCTCTTCGCAGCCCTGAAGTCCTTCACCTTCAATCTTATCTCATGTTCCATTTTAACAATCTTATTGTAGTGACCTTATCTTCCGAATTTAATGTAAATCCTGCGGTACTGAAGCAGTACTGATATTATGAGAATGGCAACTATCGCCAGGTATGAATACAGGAATGGAGAGGCATGGCTTCCCTTTATACCGGTGCCAACACTGATAGTAAGGACCAGACTCAACAGGCCCATGAATGCTATTACAAGCGCATGGACGGTGAATATCATGCTGAATGCAAGGCTCTGCTTTGCCTTTCCGTCCTTCTTATCTCCGATGTGATAGAACATGGATGGAAGGTTCATAAGGTATGGATATCTCTCAAATATCTCATACCTGTATCTTATGAGCAAAAGCATTATTGCAAGAACGCACGTGAATATTAAAGGTATTATGAAGAGCATGGTCCCGAAGTTTGTAATCCCCGAATAGTAAAGGGCTGCAGACCATGAAACGAGTACAAGCAGCGCTCCCAAGGCGATCAGCGCCTTTGCTATGCCTTCGATGCCATATCTCTTAAGCGTCTTCTTACCAGCCATGAGCATATCTGCCATACAAGATATTAATATGCTTGTTATCCGTGCAGCGCAATGTTAGATAAAAGAAGTTCATTTTATTATGCCTGCCCATAGCATTCATTCTGTAGGTAAAGCCTCAGGAGGTTTGGATGTCTAAACGTTTTGGACCTCTTACAGTTAAGCCCTGTGGTTTTGGGCTTTCAGGTTTTTTATATATTTTGGGATCTGGGTGAATCCTGAACTTTGGCTGAAGATACGCATTTCAGAAGACTCAGTGCTTTATTATCTTCAGTTGCACACCTCGGCCAGTTGCTGTGACCTTTGCAGTCCCCCCTATTGGGAAGGTTATTTGCGGGGAGGTGTGTCCGAAGTCCGCTCCTGCTATTATAGGTATGTCATCAAGCTCCTTCTTTGTCCTGATTATCTTCTCAAGCAACTGTTCGGTCATTCCTGACGCCTTCTGGAACCTGCCGATCACCAGCCCCTTTACAGCTTCGAATCCTGGCTGGTGTATCAGTGACTGCAGGTCCCTGTCAAACGTATGCGGGCGCGTATCTTCATCGTCTTCGATGAAGAGTATGCTGTTCTTCATGCTCGGCATGTACTGCGTGCCTTGAAGCAGGTTGAGAGTACATAGATTGCCTCCGATTACCGTTCCCTGCGCCTGGCCCTGATTGATTGCATAGCAACCCTCATTTTTTATGAAGTGCCTGTTCTGCTGGTCCCTGTACCACTGATCATCGCTCCACTCCTTTGCCGCCTTGACCTCGAACGGTTTTGAGGACATAAGGCACTTTTTGAAGTATTCCTTGGTAAATTCCGATCCTAGCTTCATTCCGAAGGTTGAGAAATTTGGTCCTGAATAGGTAACAAGGCCGGTCTTGGCGTAAATGGCATTTGCCAGGGCGGTTATGTCCGAATAGCCGCAGAGGACCTTCGGATTTTCCTTTATGAGTTTGTAATCAAGATGTTTCAGCAGTTGGTTTGAGTTGAAGCCCCCTATCACGGTGAGTATGCCTTTTACCTTCCTGTCACTGAAGGCCCAGTTTATGTCTTCGATCCTGGATTTTATTGAGGAAGAGGAAAACTCATCGCTCTCCCTTATGTGTTTCCCGTATTCTATCTCAAGGCCCAGTCTTTCAAGGGCCAGTATGGCTGCCTTTTGGCTATCATCACGTATTATCCGCAGGCTTCTGGCCGGAGCTATGACTGCTATATGATCCCCGCGCATCAGCTTCCTTGCAACCATGGCCATGATCCAGATATGGCAAGAAACAGATAATAACGTTATCTA
>JAKAUU010000003.1 GCA_021817505.1 Microcaldota archaeon
TATAAGAAATACCTGCGCAAGAATCAGGGATAACCGTGCAGTGATGAATCAAGAGTTCAGACACTCATATTGCCTCCTGATTAACCTGTCCGGTGCACGCGGTCCAAGGCAAGTCTTTTATAATCTAAATATCCAAAGAACCAGCGATTAAATGATAGACTTATACTACGCACCGACGCCTAACGGCTACAAAATAAAGATATTCCTGGAAGAGAGCGGCCTGGAATACAAGACAATAAATGTAAATCTGAGAAACGGCGAGCAGTTCAAGCCAGAGTTTCTTGCAATTTCTCCTAATAACAAAATACCTGCGATAGTGGATCACAATCCTGCAGATAAAAAAGAACCTCTTTCAGTATTCGAATCCGGGGCAATACTCCTATATCTGGCAGACAAGGCTGGGAAATTCATGCCAAAAGAGTTCAGGGCAAGAGAGGAGGCAACACAATGGCTCTTCTGGCAGGCTGCAAACCTGACCCCAATGGCAAGCCAGGCAACCTATTTCAATAACTATGCTACGGAAAAGGTTCCATATGCGATAGAACGCTATGAAAAGGAGCTAACACGATTGTACGGGATTCTTGACAAGCAGCTAAAAGAAAAGGAATTCATTGCAGGAGAATACTCGATAGTAGATATGATATGCTACCCGTGGATAGTGCTATCCGAATCACATCACCAGAACCTTGATGATTTCCCAAACCTGAAGAGATGGTTCGAGAATATGGCCAAGAGGCCTGCAGTTAAGAGGGCTTACGGATAATCCTTTAGCTGATCGCTATTTCTTTGCATAACTCCTTAGCTTGTCTGCCATGTCTGTACGCTCCCAGGTGAACTCAGATTCGGTCCTGCCGAAGTGTCCATATGCCGCGGTCCTCTTGTATATGGGCCTTCTCAGTTCAAGTTTCTTTATTATCGCACCGGGGCGCATGTCAAAGTTCTTCTCCACGATCTCTGCAAGCCTCTCATCATCCAGCTTTCCCGTCCCAAGTGTATTGATATAGAAAGATACAGGCTTTGCAACTCCTATGGCATATGCTATCTGGACTTCGCACTTCTCAGCAAGCCCTGCCGCAACCACATTCTTTGCCATGTATCTTGCGAAATATGCTCCAGATCTGTCGACCTTCGTAGGATCCTTTCCTGAGAAGCAGCCTCCTCCAGACTTCCCTATGCTGCCATATCCGTCCACCACGGTCTTCCTTCCGGTAAGTCCCGAGTCTGCAAGCGTTCCGCCTATGATGAACCTGCCTGTTCCGTTTATCACGAATTTCGTCTTACTATCGATCATCTTCGCAGGTATCACCTTCCTGATAACTTTCTCGAGTATATCCTTCCTGACCTGTTCGGTAGTAATGCTGCCGACATGCTGTGCAGCTATTACGACGGTATCAATTCGTTTAGGCTTTTCGTCAACGTATTCTACGGTTACCTGCGATTTGCCGTCAGGCCTCAGATATGGGAGCGTGGCATCCTTCCTGCACGCAGTCAGTCTTTTAACAAGCTTGTGCGAGAGCATTGTAGGAAGAGGCATAAGCTCCTCGGTTTCGTTGCACGCATAACCGAATACAAATCCCTGATCGCCAGCACCTATGTCCAGTCCGCTCTTCTCATCTACGCCCATGGCTATATCTGGAGATTGCTCCTCTATCGATGTCACAATGCCGCAGGTCTCCCAGTCAAGCCCATCCTTTGCATTATCAAGACCTATCTCCTTCAGAGTGGTCCTTATTATATGAGGTATATTCACGTAAGCGCTGGTTGTTATCTGCCCCGTTACCACAACCATGCCCTGCATTATCAGAGTCTCAGCGTCTACATGCGCCTTCTCATCCTTTTGGATTATAGCATCAAGTATCGAATCCGATACGAGATCTGCAACCTTGTCAGGATGCCCCTCAGTTACGCTCTCCGCAGTGATAAGATACCTTACCATAATATCTCCAAGAAATATTCCGCGAAAGCCTATATTAATCTCATCTACTGCAAATCAGTACGGTCCATGCATCTATAGATAAAAGTTAACCAAATAAACGATAGCCGCAGCTAGAAACAGGAAAGGGAAAAACGGGAGTGCCGCTCTTCCGCTCTTTTTAAAGAAGAATATCAGCTTGAACAGCGGACCTGTAAGGGCTTTTGCAATTATGATAATTATCCACATCATCCAGAACGGATAGACCAAGAACGCAGCAATCAAAAAGAGCTTATCTCCAAAACCCAGCTTTGGAATTGCCAGAAGAACCGCCATGGATACGATTGTAGCTATAACCTCCCATTGCGGAGCATCAATTATTGAGAAGTTTGCGGCAAATATCCACTGATAGAACGCGATTAATAAGAATGCAATTACAAAAAACAGCATTACCTTCAGCCCTATGCGCTTATTTCCAAGAATATCATACATGCCAAGTATGCCAAACGCTACAAGGAGCGGGATAAGCGAAAAGATAGCAATTAACATAGACACACTACTTAGCTAATCTGTAACCATTCTTCCTTCTTTGTCCTATTCTGCCAAGGTGCGTATCCTTGAATCCTGAAGGGAATTTCAGGCCGAATCCCAAAGCCCTGTCTGCGCCTATATGCGCAAACACTGCCAGGCCTATAAAAACAACGATATCTATATGCAAAACAAGGCCCGCAGCAAGGAACAAAGCAGGTATCGGATAGCTGTGGAAAGCATTGTAAATCATCGCACCGATTTTTTTATTTGCAAGATATCCCAGAGCCGAAAGATCAGTTGCCAGGAGCAATGCTATAAGAACAATCCAATTTCCATTTAGGATATACCAGGCAGCAATAGCCCCGAAAAGCAGGCATATTCCTTCAAGCCTCTGCAGACTAACCGGATTGTCGAGCAATAAATCACTATTAAATCTAACGGGCATGACGGGATTTGAACCCGCAACTTACGGCTCCGCAAGCCGCCGTGCTATCCAGGTTACACCACATGCCCTTGCAAATATTTTTATATGTTCTTTCTTATATTAAAACACTATTTTAAATAATGCCAGTGATAACATGACAGAATCGCCAAGACACAAATGCTCTTCTTGCGGAAGGCTTACTGTAGAGTATTCTAAGTTCAAGTGCCCGAAATGCAAGGAAACGGAGATATGCAGGTGCTACGCCTGCAGAGAGAAACACGTGCCATATAAGTGCACAGCATGCTCGTTCGAGGGTCCTTAAAATGGGAAAGGTAGCCACAGTATTCAAGGTATACACTGCTGACGATGCCGATCCAGAGGCCGTACTCAGGAAGATCTCTGCAGAGATGAAGCCTACGAGCGTCCAGATGGAGGAGATAGGTTTCGGAATAAAGGTCATAAAGGTCATGTTCGTCCATGAAGACAGCGATGGCAGCACAGAGTATGAAAAGAAACTTATGGAATTCAGCGGGGTAAAGGAGGTAGAAGTGGCGGAGGAGAGCCTTCTTTAAAAATTTCACATAGCAGCTCTATAATATTTGCTTCTTAAATATAAGCTAAACGTGTGCTTATGATAACCTCTATAGAGCTATCCAACTGGAAGACCCACAAATCAACAAAGCTGGACTTTTCAAAGGGCACAAACATACTTATAGGCCAGATGGGCTCAGGCAAGAGCTCGGTCATGGATGCCATATCCTATGCCCTGTTCGGAAATTTCCCTTCAATCCAGCACAGAAGGACAAACGTATCATATCTTATAAGATCAAAGCCAAAGCAGGAGGACACTGCAAAGGTAAAGCTCTTATTTGAAATCGAAGGGCACAACTATGAGGTCGAGAGGGCAATAGGCCAAAAAACAACCTCTACAGCAACGCTAAAAAGAGACGGGGTCTATCTTCAAAGCCAGCCGCAAAGGGTCACGGAAGAAATAGTAAAACTACTGAAGATGGATTATGACCTCTTTTCAAGGGCAGTATACTCGCAGCAGAACGGCCTTGAATACTTCCTGAACCTAAGGTCTTCAGAGCGGAAAAAGGAGATAGACAATCTCCTTGGGCTTGACAGGTTCTCCGAGGCAAAGGAGAACGTCACAACTCTGGCAAACAGGATAAAAGACCTAATAAAAGAAGATGGAAAGGCAGTAGCGGAGTTGGATGCAGAAAAGATTTCGGAGCAGATCAATATCGTTACCAAGGAGATTACAGAATGCGAACATGCGGAAGAGGCTTCAGAAAAAAAATTCACCGAAACAAAGAAGATGCTCTCATTGAAAGATAACGAATTAAAAGCAGCGAACGATCATCTTAGCAGGAAGAACAGGCTGACACAGGAGATAAAGGAGCTTAAAGGCGAGACCGATACCCTTAAATCAGAGATACAAAAGATAAACGAGAACGGGACAAGGGAAGCAGCTCAGATAAACGCAGAATTGTCATCATTGAAAGTCGAAGAAGAAACTACCTCTAAAAAACTTAAGGATGCCAAATCCAAATACGAGGAGTCCGGGAAAATTGCAGCAACTTACGATGCAAAGCTGAACGATTCAAGAAATAAACTGGAAAAGAAAAAAGCATTGGAAAAAGATTTCGTTGAATTCGACAAGGTTAAAACTGAAGATGAACTGCAAAAGTTGAGAGCAGCGAAGGAAAAATCAGATACAGATCTTGCCGGATACCTTGCAGAAGCGAAGGAGAGCGAAAAAAACCTCAAAGAGCTGGAGAGCCACTTTGGAAAATGCCCGGTATGTGAGAAGGTCCTTGAAGACAGTCTGAGGAACAAGCTGATACTTGAGAGAAGCAAGAAGATCGATGAATTAAACGGCCTTGCTTCCGAGGCCAAAAGACTAATAGAAAAATACCGCAAGGATTATGACAAATTCGATAACCAACTGAAAAAGATCCATGTTATAGAGGGAGAGCTAAAGGAGTATGCGGATTTGGAGAATGTGATAAAAGAGCTCGAAGTTAAACTATCCGCATCGAAGCAAACGTATGCCGCTTCAAAGACCGAATATGAGAGGACAGATTCTTATGCAAAGGAGCTGAACCAGAGGCTGATGAAGCTGCAGTCTGAGATGGATTATGCTCAGAGGAGAGAGAGGTACTCGGAAAGGCTAAAGGTCCAAAACTCTTCCATCATGTCAAAGGAAAAAGCAGCAAAGGAAATAATCATTGATGAAGAATCGATAAGCAAGCTGCACAAGGAAGAGATGGCGCTCAGCTCAGAGGCAAGCAGGATAGAATCTGAGATCAAAGCAAGCAAAAAATACCGTCTCGATAAGATGCAGCAGAAGAAGGAAAAGGAGGAACAACTTGCAACGGTGAACAGGATAAAAGAGGGCATATCTAAAAAGAAGAGGGTCCATGAGAACCTGGAAAAATTCAACACCGCTCTAACCGAGGCACAGGCACAGCTGCGTAACAGGCTTGTCGAATCGATAAACGGCGTTATGGGGGACATATGGCCGGAGCTCTACCCGTATGGAGACTACACTGACATAATGCTTGATGCAACGGAAGATGACTATGTGCTAAAGGTACAGACCGTGATAAGGGAGAAACTATCCTGGGAGGATGTGGATACCATCGCAAGCGGTGGCGAAAGGAGTACTGCGTGCCTTGCCATGAGGATAGCGTTCTCCCTCGTACTTGCCCCTAACATAAAATGGCTGATACTTGACGAACCTACCCATAATCTGGACAGGCAGGCTGTCCAGAAGGTAGTGGGAATATTCGGGGAAACGCTGCCTAGGATAATAGACCAGGTATTCATAATCACTCATGAGGACCAGCTCAAGGAGGTTAACGGCAGCAACGTATATGTCCTAAGCAGGGATAAGGCACAGGATAAGGAGACAGAGATAATTTCAGGATGAAAATCAGGTTATCTGCGCTTCTGTCTGTGCATATGCCGTCGATGGCAGCTTGGTATACGTATCTATGTAATATACGGAAATATATCCTTTGAAAAATCCGCCTGAGGATCCTGCAAAGGCCACGGAATTATTGTAGCACTGCAGGCTAAACTGGTGGGATTGCTGTGATATGATGTTCACCACATTACTTGGCGGGTTTATATCGTTGCTCGTGACTATCGCCTGTTCATCCGAATTGCATCCCATTCCGCTGACGTTTATAGGGTAAGTTCCGCTGTATACGAGATCCATGGTCAGGATTCCATTCTGCGATATGTATACGTTAGTGCAGGAGAGCGTGCCTGCAGGAAAGACGCAGTTGCTGTTTATCTGCTTGTTTGAGAATATGCCGATGTAATAAATGCCTATCAGCACTAATACTACTATGAGGACTGCCCACCCGTAGCTCAAAAGGAACTCAAATGCCGCTTGAAGCTTCATGATATCAATTAATTAAGAAAGCTTATTATTCCTACATCTTTGCAACAGGATTCATGCCCAGAAGGCGCATAAAGTTTCCTATGGCCTGCATAAACGAAATCACTATTGCAATCCTGTATTGTTCAGCCTCCCCGCTTCCCACCACCTTTGTATTCTCATAGAATTTGCTGAATCCCGAAGAGAGTTCCATAAGGTATTCGGCAATTATATCCGGCCTGTATTCCGAAGCTGCCTTCTCAAGCACCTCCTGAGCCTTCCCGATGCTTTTGACAAGCTCAAAATCGTATCCTCTCTCAACATGGCCAAAGTCTATCTTATCCGGTTCTACTTTTTTAGCCATGGCCTTTTCCAGTATGCTATTCGCACGCGCATACATGTACATGCAGTACGGGCCGCTGCTTCCTTCGAAACTCAGAGCCTTGTCCCATTCGAATATTATCTTCTTTTCCGGATTCGTCCTGAGGAAGGCAAATCTTATGGCTCCTATGGCAACTGCCATCGCTTCATCAGCGGTGCCTACCTTCTTCTTGCTCTCCTCTGCCTTCTTCACGACCCTATCCCTCGCATCTTCAAGAAGCGAGTCTGCAGTATATGTATGGTCCTTTCCCATCCATCCTCCGCTCCTTCCGCTAAGGCTCCCTTCCTTCAAGCTTATCTCTCCGTATGCTACGTGCACAAGCCTTTCGGCAAGATCCTGCCTGCCCATGATGGAGAACATGCTTTTAAGTATCAGCTGCGGATACCTCTGCGCAGAGCCTATCACGTTAATGGCGATGTCCGCTCCGCCAAATTCAATAGATTCTCCCGAGATTCCTGTGCTGTAAAGCGGCTTCCCATCCTCCTGTATCTCTGCAAACATATGGTATCTGAATGATCCCTTTAGCAATCCAAGCTTCCACATATGGAATGCCAAATCCTTGGCAAGATACGTGGCGGTCCCATTGCTTCTTATAAGTACCTTTGATTCCTCGTTAGGATTATCAAACTCCTTAGAGATCCCCTTAAGCATCTTAAGATCAACAACCATGCAGCCGGAATACTTGCCTTCATCAGCCTTTACCGCTGCTCCCTTCTCCACTGCAATCTTCATCGCCTGTTCAAGCATGCCAGTCCTGACTATATCGCTCTCCCACATCATCACATCATGGTAGATCCCATAAGCGGATGCTGTCTCAAACTGCGCCTTTACGCAATCCTCCGCGAGCTTCCTTCCATTATCAGCCTCAGCGCTCTTTCCCTCCTCCATTCTCTTCATAAGCGCGTCTATCTCTTTCTTTACCTTTTCGTCTGAGAGCATCCTGTTTACCGTTACATACTGTTCGCCAAGCCATGTATCAAATTTCTTATCAGGTTTATTGCCCAGGTTGAGATATCCCCATAAACTCTCCGCAACCTGTATCCCCAAGTCATCTATGTAATCTTCCCTGTTCACCGAGTAGCCACATGCTGAGAGCATGTTGGATATGCTATCTCCTATCAATGCATTCAGGAGATGGCCTATATGCCAGGCTTTGTTCGGATTTACGCTTGGGTATTCGACCATTGCCTTCTTACCGGAGCCAACCGTGCTAAAGCCGTACTTATCCCCTAGTTCAATGACCTCTTTCAATGTATCTTTCACATACCTCTTTTCATCGAAGGATGCGTTTATGTAGCCGTTGGCATTACCGAGCTCCTTTATGTATCCCTTCCCCAAACCTTTCCTTGTTTGGTCTATCATCTCATTAGCAACATCATAAGGTTTTTTTCCTGAAGCCTTTGCGATCCTCATGCATACGCTTGAGCTGAGATCACCGAATTCTGTCTTTGGAATGGAAATGCTGGCATATATCTCCTCTTTCCTGAGCTGCACCTGCGGATAGCTATCCCTCACCCACTTATCTATAAGGGCATACAGCTCATCCTTGGCTACCTTGTAAGAGCATGACATCAATAACCACCTTTATCAAGAATCCTTCTAACCTCATTCTGTCTTCCCGGCTTAGTATAGAGCCTGACATCGTACATCGCATTACTGCCTATCATCTTAAGTATCAGTGTATCTGATTCCTGCAAACTCTTAATATCATTTCCTCTCCTGATGTATATCTCTGATTTTTCATCAACAAGGCTGAGCCTGCGCAGGCTTACCGGGAAGATCCACATCGGATCTATGCCGCATCTATCTGCAAACCTCTCCCTGTAGGAGTAAGCTCTCTCCATATCCGATATCCTCTTCTCTATAATGGGCATCTTGGATCCTGAAAGCGGCTTTGGTTCCATATATGCTACCTGTGAAGGCCTTCTCCTGATTATATTGCTGCAAAGCTCCTTCAGCTCTTTCTTCTTTCCATTTTTCGAATAATCAAGAATCTTCTGGTAGAGCATTGAATCGTTATATCCGTAAACTATCGAGTCGTCGCTCTCCTTCATCAATGAATTCGGATCATCGATCTCTCCCTCCTTTACAAGAAATTCAAAGGCCCTCTTCGCCATTTCCTCAAAACCTACCACTGTCTTATGGTGGTAAACCGCCCTGTACATGTGGTATCTGCCGAGAAGAAACCTCTCCAGTTCGGTCTCATCCTTCCCGAAGATCATCTTCCCGTCCTCTATGCTCATGGTCTGTATCAGCCTGTCCACCTCGATCTCACCATAAGAGACTCCGGTATAATAGGAATCCCTAAGAAGGTAATCGCATTTGTCAACATCAAAAGCAGAAGAGAGGAGCATAGGCACGCCCTTCCTGCCCTTCTTCTCTATGATATCGGTGATCTCTTCAGGTCGGTAACTGTGCAGCTTATCCTTCAAGAATCTTTTTATGAAGCTCACCCCTAGTTTCTCATGGTTCGCCCCGCCGAAAGCCCTCATTACTACCTGCTCGGTAGTATGCGACAGAGGATAATGCCCCAAGTCATGCAAAAGGGCAGCAAGCCTCATTACCTGTACCTTATCATCATCCTGTGCAATCTTTGCCTTCCCGTCATTCTCCATAGACAGGAATCTGCCCATCAGGTGCATAGTCCCTATGCAGTGTGAGAATCTGCTGTGAACCGAACCCGGATAAACGAAATCAACGCAGCCGGTCTGCCTTATTCCACGCAATCTTTGGAAGATAAGGCTGTCTATCACGCCCTCTTCAACCTCTGTAACGCCTATGTGCCCGTGTACATTGTCGAATATATGCTTTTTCATCTTTAACGGCAAGCTCATCTACCAAATCTCCTGAAGAAAATAGGCATTTCCTTCACTATATCACTGGCTAGTATATGCGCACCCATGCTTTTATACAGCATGCTTCCGATCTCAGAGTGGATATAGACTCCGGCCACTGCGGCCTCATACATGTCAGCTGAGTTTGGAGCGAGTCCTGCAATTATGCCTGAGAGCGCATCTCCAGTTCCCATAACTGCAAGGGCAGAATCCCTTGCTCTGTTTATGGTTGTTGCGTTTCCATCCGTTATTATGGTGGTGTGGCCTTTCAGCACTACTACCGCACCTGTCTCCGCGGCAAGCCTTCTTGCCGCGCCTATCCTATCAACAAGCATTTTTTCATCAGGTATACTGCCAAAAAGCGCCCCGAATTCCCTGGAATTAGGGGTAATGACAAAGTTGCCTCCAAGCCTTTGCATATCAGTATTTCTATGCAATGCACGTAGCCCGTCCGCATCCAGAACTGTTCTTTTGCTGTTTTTTATACATATCCTAATCATCTTTGAAACAGAGCTTATGGCAGAATGCGAGCTTCCAGCTCCAATCCCCAAGCAGACCGAATCCGCCTTCATTATCTCATCAGCTATCCTTTTATTGAAAGACAAACTGTTCTTACCGTCAGCGAAAGCTATTATGTCAGGCGTAAGGCTCCTTACAGGATTCAATACGGAAGAAGGCACTGCAACCTTGGCATATCCTGCTCCTGCCCTCAAAGCGGCAATCGTGCTATAGGCAGCTCTTCCAGCAATGACGGGCGCTCCGTGATAATCCTCACCCCCGCCGATTACCAGTACATATCCGTTGCCCCTCTTGTCAGAAAGCAATTTCCTTACCGAAACGATATGTTTAAGTGCAACCGGGCCGCTAACATATGCATTTTTAACTTTAAACTGTTTAATAGTACTGACTGGCTTTGGAGAATTACCGCCATTCTTATATTCAGGGTGCATTGCCAAAAACCCGCCGTCAACTGTGTTGTATATGAAGGTCTACAAATATAAAAACAAACTATGCAGCTATCTTCCCTACAACGTTACAACTGCACTTGGCATAAAGGAGGGCGACGAGCTTGAATTTATAGAGTTCAATTCAAATGCGTTCCTGGTATCAAGGAAATCCGACATATTAAACATGATAATGCAGGGCAAGGCGATAAACACCGCAGTGCAGGAGCCTGCAGCCGCAAAAGGGCCGTCCGGGCTTGAAATCCAGGTGCTGAAGAAGATAGATACACTTAGGTATAACGACAGGACAAAGGAGAATGTTGCAAAGCTGCTGAACGTGCAGGAGAAGGAGATCCTCGTCCAGATGGTGAAGAAGGATTACCTGAAGCCTTTCAAGAGCAAGCAGGGGATAGAGGTATATAGCATATCGAAGAGCATATATGACAACTTTCTGATGAGGAAAACACAGGCGCAGAAGCCTGCCAAGAACGACGCGTTAGAAGAGCTGCACAAGGAGGTGCACAGCTACAACGTCAAGAGCAAAGACCCTAACGACGAATACATAAAAACGCTCTCCAAGGACGGCTATATAGTTCTTCTGAGCGAATCGGAAGCCTCAAGGGTGTCAATGCTTCTTGAGCAGAGCATAAGGCACGGTGAGATCCTTGGGACAAGGGCTTTCAACAAGAAGTTCTACATAGTTCTAAGGGATTACCTGAACATTTACTCACCTGCAATCATAAAGGAGCTTAAGGAAGGTCCTTCGAAAGCGGAGGAGATAGCCAGAAAGGCCAAGGTCGATGTGGACGGTGCAAAAGCAATCTTATATCTTCTTGCAGAGAGCGGCGAGATAATAGAGAAGAAGAAAGATCTATTCGCAATTGCATGATCACAATTCCACTTCTGCTGCCTTGACAAACGAAATGTCCGCAATTTAACATTAAGCTAAAAACCATCTTTTAGAAGGTAAATCAATGTTCTTCGGAAGAAAACCTGAACCTGAAAAGATAAACGCAAAAGAGCTATTTCCGCTGTTAAACAGGCTATTCGACCAAAAAATAGGCAAGCTTCTATCGAATGCAGATCCTATAATCAGACAGCTGCCCGGACTAAGGGAAGACTTCATCAGGGACTGCGACGAATTCGAGAAAGTCGACGTTAAGCCATATACGGAATACATGTGGAATCCAAATCCAAATGCGATAAAGAGCCAAAAGACGGCATATACTGAGACTCTCAGGAATCTGACCTCCCATTTCTCTTCCGAAGTAGAAGCGCCGAATTCATACGCCAAATACAAACTCATCCTGATGAATGTCGACGAGCTAATGAACAGCATACTCAAGTACAACTCCAATTACAAAACAGTTCTGTACTGCTATCCTAGCCATCTTAAGGGATTTAAGAAAACTTTTACCTCGATAGAGCAGCTCAGGAATGCCCTCAAGGCAGAGCTTGACAGCAAGGAGGATGATTATAACAAATACAACTCTATCGGCAGCAGGATATCCGGGCTGAGTGCCATGACGGAAGAGATCTTCATCTTAAAAGAGAGCATCTCGGCATTGGAAAACATTTCTCAGAAACAGGAAGACACGGGCCTTTCAACTGAGCGCTCCAAGCTCTCCGAAAAGATAGCTGAAAAAAGGAAGGAACTATCTGCTATAAATCAGGAAGCGTCCGCATCAAAGGACAGGATAAGAAACCAGACAATCTCTCTGGACCGTGCTTCCAAGAAATTTGACCATATGTATGACAGAAAGAAGAAACTAAACGATTTTGTCAGAGAGCCGGTTTCAACATTGAAGAATGATGACGATAACAACGAATTCATCAGACTTCTTACGGAGATGAGAGATACGATAACAAAGGCCGAAAATGAAGCTGAGCCGATGGGGATAAAAAACAAGGATGAAGTTCTTGAAGCTATAAACAAGATCATCAATTCAGAGATATATTACCAGGTCAGATCCATGGATTCTTTCAGAGAACGTGTCCATCAGACTGAATCAGAGATAAGGGAGCTGGAGAGGTCCTATTACTCTATAGATGCAGTCATTTCAGGCAAGGACAAAGCCGCAAATGCGATAGAAAAGTCAAAGGCAGATCTTGTCGCCCTTGAAAATAAAAGAGCAATTGCAAAGAAGGAGATAGAGGATATGTTTTCTGAAAGCTATTCGAGAAATATCCTGATAGTTGGTTAAGAAACAGGATTTAGGCAACTGCAAAATGATTGAAGACCAATACTATCAATGCGAATAGGATCACGGCTATGAGCAGCGCCTTGGCGTTCATCTGCGGGCCCTGTTCAGGTGCATCATAAAAGCTCAATATTCCTGCCTGTTGCTGCGGTGTAGACAATGTCGACATAATACTACCTTGATTGGCAAAATATATTAAACGAAGCTTCCTCCCAGCCTGCTTGCCTTCTTCTTCTTTATTGCATTATCCATCATATCCTTGGTAAAGCCGCTAGGGAGTTTTTTGCCGTTTGCATACTCGTAAAGTATGAAGATGAATGTGTTGCTAAGAACATAATTCAGCATGAGCCCAAAAACACCGATTACTATCCCTGCAGCTACAAGAGCAAATCCAAGTACCGGAGAGGTAAACGCTGCCAATATGCCTACGAAGAAGAGAGCGCCGCCCAGCACTATTATCAACAGGGAGTAAAGGTCCGAGTAAGCTATTCCTCCGAAAGTGGCTCCGAAATTTTTCGTTATTATCGATACGCTCTTCTCCAAGGATTTTATAGGTCCTGTACTGTTATCAAGTATGGAAGGCACTACGAAAATTGTTGCAAGCGAAAGCGCCATGGAGCCCAAAGCGCCTATCATCATACCTCCAAAACCTCCTATTCTCGATTCTACCATGCGCAGTATTGTTACCAGTATGCTGTAAAACACCGCCCACTCGAGTATCTGGACCCAGTATTTGGAAGCCTGGGAGAGTGCATTGATCATAGGCAGCTTCTTCTTATTATTGGCATAATACCTGAATGCTATGAGCAATCCCATCAGTAAGTAAACAGAGACGAAGGTCGAGATAATCGTATAGAGGATAACCCCTGCCACTATGACTATGCCGCTGTAGTGGTGGACAAATGTAATAAAGACTAAAGGCACAAAGAACATCAGTGCAAGAGCA
>JAKAUU010000006.1 GCA_021817505.1 Microcaldota archaeon
CTATCAATTTATTCATGCTTTCACCAACAAAATTTGATAGTTTTCTGTTATATATGCCTATTGGCATAATTTTAAATAGCATGGCAACAGGCACATCTCCAGAAGGGCATCTGGACACAGCTTACTTCAGATGCATATAATCATGCTAGGTGCACTCGAAGCCCCCGTAGCTGCAGGATATTGTATTTGGGCAGCTCGCAGGACAGGAATATCCTGCTATGCGCAGCATATTGCATGCACCGCACTCATAGTAACCGCTCTGCGCTGTCGTCGATGTAGTCGATAGCGAAGTACTGCTTGTCGATGAAGAGGTAGTACTGGCTGCAGTTCCATATATCGATATCACAACGTCTGTCACCGCTCCGCCTGTGACGTTCAGGTAGTTGGTGCTATTTGTTATATTATTATAAGTAGCGTCCACCTCATAAGTCCCAGGCGTTATCACATATCCGCTGCTGTATTCTCCATCTGAGCCAGTATGCCATCCGCTATACGTCTGCTTTCCAGGAGAAAATGCACTCACATCAGCTCCTCCTGCCGGCGCTCCATTGTAGAATACTGTGATGTTTAGTGCACCGTATGCCGTGCCGCTTCCTATGGTTGTGGTGTATGTCGTTGTACTTGAAGTTACTGTGGTAGTTGTCGTGTTTGCGGTATGATTGCCCGAGTAGACGACCACAGGCATCGAATAGGTCTCTGTAGGCGTGAACGGCCCGTAAGTTGTAAAGTTTATGTCATATATTCCGCTCTTGCTGCCAGTGCTCCACACGAAGTCTGCGGTCCCGTTGCCAGACGTTGCCGCAGGACCCGTTATCTTTCCAGACCCTGCAGTTGCATGCATTGCAATGTTTCCTGCACGGAAGCCCTTTCCCCCCGCATAAAGAAGAGTAAGGTTTAATGGTATGCTGCTATCCTGTGGAGCCTCTCCATAGTGATATTCCGCAGGCCATGAAATATTGAATACGAACAGATTAATGTCCACTGCAGATACTCCTTCGTTGCCGTTTAAGCATATCGGATTCGGGCCTATGATGAAGTTATAACCGTTCTTATGTGCCGTGAGCTGGTAGCATGCAGCAGGCAGCGTCTGTGTCGTCACCGTTCCATTGCTTCCGGTCATGTTCGAGTACACTATTGAACCGCTCATGCTGGAGAGGGAGACGCTCACGTTTGATACTGGGACTACCGGAACATTGCCGCATTTAAGTGGCGGAGGGCACGATTCGTAATTCCCTACAGTCATATACTCGCTGTATATGGTTACCTTTCCCGGAGAGCTCGTGCTTGTATAGACCGCCTGTGCCTGGGTCGGCCCTATTACCCTCAATGTGGCATTCGAAGTGTTGAACTGCTGGTAGTACTGGTTGCCGTCAAGCTCTGAATATACGCTCCAGTAGCTGAAGTAGTAGGTCCTTGCTGATGTTTTGACAATCTTAGGCGTCGTAAGCGTAGTGGGCTCCAGTACGGCGGTGTAATTGCTGTACGGCGCCTGTGAATATCCATACGGTGCGTCTACTGTAACGCTGTTCGGTATAGTCGAAGAAACCGTCATGAGTGCATATATGCTGTAATTGAACTGCATTCCGCATAGGTTGCTTGAACAGGAGTATGTAGATGAAGAGTTTGTCGCGTTATAGACAGTGAAGCTGCCAAGCGGAGTTTCGCCTGTCGGCGCCGAGAACATCTCTACTCCTGCATTTTTGAGCAGGGATATCTCTTGCTGGTCAGATACGCTTGCCTGAAATCCTGCAGTTGATTCACCAACCGAACCAGGTCCATAAGTCCACCATGTGAAAGGCAGGTAACTGTATACAGGACCTGTCGTGCCAGTCATAGAAGGCGGAACCGAGCTGCCTGTTGCCGTGAAGCCGTAATAAACACTCGGTATGTTGCGATACGACAGCTGGGGATTCAGTCCGGAAGCCGCCCAGCCTTCCGCATCTATGCAGTCGCTTATTCCGAAGAAGTTGCAATCCCCTGTGTCGAAGCTCCACTGCGGCTTTGCAGGAGCCTGACTGCCAATCTGCATCATGGGCATAGCGACATAATCTCCTATGCATAAGGAGGATCCGTCCGGAGGAGGTGGTGGCGGTATGCAGAGCAGAGCGTCCATAGGTAGTCCAGAGGAACTGTTGCCATCAAAACCAGGAGCGTATGAATATAAAACCGGAGCATAATAGAGCAGATATGCAAAGCTGTCGTAGTAGCTGTATGGATAGTGGAGTGAAGTGTCGTGAGGACCAAGTTCATATGTTCCGCCAAGATACGCGTCCATTACAGGATCATTTGCACCTATGCTGTTGCTGCTTCTTGCAATTCCGTTAAATGAAACGAATGTTCCGGCCACGCTTTTCGGTGCGTAAACCGGTTGCTTTACGAAGAAGCTGAGCAATGCTGCTGAAAGCGTATTCTGGCTCTTATACCCTGCAAGGATAAAGACAGTCTGGCCATGGGCCCATACGTCGCTGCTGTTAAGTATAACTCCCGAGGTGTTATCCATTGCAGATGCAAGGACGGATGCATTTACCGCTTCCAATGCAAGATCCGTATATGTGGAGTTGGTTGAATTCTCGTCGATGACTAGGAAAGACGAGTTTTTTACTTTGCCAAAATCCGTTGCATTAGAATATGCGAACTTATACGTCCTTCCTGCAAGTTCTGCAAAGCGCTGGTTTCTGCCATATATTCCATAAGGCGAGACGAGCGTAAATGTTGCGTTACTCAGGTGCGCATATATATCTGCATTCAGACCCTCTGAGGCATTGCTTGCACCTAATCCTGATAATAAGTATGCCGCAGCCATAATTATCACTAAAACTAGTATAACCGCTACTGCTGCAATCAGGCCGGCCCTGTGTCTTCTTTTCCTAATATCCCCAATATGTCCTAGCACGGAAAATTCTTTAAACCATATTGTGCAGAATAACCTGCATCTCCCGAAGCACAATATGCGCCACAGGCACATCTCATACAAGACCAATTTAAATATCTATTAACCTTTAACTTCATTGGGATACTGTGAAGAAAATAACTGTAAAGAACACGGAGGAAAAAGAGGCAAGCTACCTATATGACAATCTGGCAGAAAAATATCATTTTGAAAGAACTAAGAAATACCCTGCAGGCTATTTTTACAACGAGCTGCTTGAAATGCCTGCAACCATGGAACTCCTTGGACAAGTAAGGGGCAAACGAATACTGGATTTCGGGTGCGGTACTGGGATATATGCAAAACTACTAACTAAAAAAGGCGCAAAAGTATCTGGATTTGATATAAGTCCAGGCATGCTCTCAATAGCTAAAAAAGAAAATCCCAGATTGGATCTTAGACAAGGATCCGGATACAAAATCCCATTTGATGAAGAATTTGATATAGTGCTTGCATCTCTAGTGGTGCATTACCTTAAAGACTGGGACAGGGCCTTCAAAGAGGTTTCAAGAGTACTGAAGAAGAACGGCGTATTCATATTCTCAACAGATAATCCTGTGAAGGCGGCGTCTACAAGTATAAAGGTAAAAGGCAAAAAGTACAAACTGCTAGGCATGGAAGACTATTTCAGTGATAAGGTAAGGTATAAGGCATGGCCAAAGGAAGTGGAAATCAATGGGAAAAAACATGTGAAATCCCTACCTGTGCCTTTCTATCCTAAAACATATGAGAAGATAATAAGAACAATACTAAAAAATGGGTTCGAGATCATAGATTACAAGGATACCTTTCCGATAAAGGGATATGAAAAACTATTCCCTGAAGACTACAGGAGATTCACCAAGATTCCAATGTTCTGTGTTTGGAAAGTAAGGAAGGTGTGAGGCATTTCCTGCGTGTGTGCCTGTTAACCAGATACCAGACATATCTTGGATTCAGAGTTTCACTATGTAAACTAATTTTGGCTTGCCTTTGAAATATGGCGGATTGTATTTCCTAATACCTATATGTGTAAGTTCTGCCTTTATAGGAAACTTAACCGGTTTTAACATAGTAAGTATCTTATTCAATGTTTTACGATCTTTAACGCCATACATGAGCGTCAAATGAGGTGCATAATTTTTAGGTCTCCAATGATTGCTTACTTTACATCCTTTGGGCAATGAGTCATACAAAAATCTATTGATTTTAGATAAACGGGCATTTTTCCTAACCTTAAGATACACTAAATCAGTTCCTATATTTCCTACCCCTACTATCTCTATATCTATGGGCTTTAGATTTTTCGCAACTACAGTAATCCTTTCCTTTAATAGATTTAGATCCGCACCTTCACATCCTATATATGTTAAATGTAAGGACAAAAATGGCTTTGTGTAATTATCTCCAAGTTCCTTTCTTATCTGCCTCAATGTCTTCGAAAGTTCTTTAGGATAGTTTATATCCGAATTTATGTAAAACTTCATTTACACCAAATAATAATGGGTAAAGTATAAATAAACCCAAACGCCCGATGCAGGGGTCGAACCTGCGACTTCCTGGTTAACAGCCAGGCGCTCTACCACTGAGCTAATCGGGCACATTGAAGAATGGGAACGCTTCTGCGAGGTTTATTATCTTCAAATACATATAAGAATACTCTCTCATTCTGTCAGTGAACTCTATTCTTCCTGTCTTGTAGTCATAAGCGATGTACTTTCCCTGATTATCCTTGCTCAGTAATGTATAATAAAAGTTTCTTGCCTCATCGTTCAGCTCCTCTATAAGGTCGAATCCCCCGATAATGTTTTTGCCCTTGTATTCAAATGAATAGAGGTGCCTTATCGATTCGTCCTTGACAGATGCCTTTATCGCCATCTTTGCAAGATCTTCAAAGCTACCTGCCTTTATAATCGCTACAGAGTCTTTTTCAGGTTTGCCATCCTTCAATCCCTCTATCTCAACATGGAATACGTCTATGAAGTTCTTATCCATTCCCCGCTCATGCGCAACAACCTCTACGCGCTCTCCAGAGTCATCGCTCGAATAAGAGATGCCTTTGCATGTACCTTCCGATTCTACATAATATGCGATGATGCAGCTGCCTACGTGCTCCCCGAGAAGGGTTATCCGGTTCTTCTTTCCCCTGGGAGAGCAGATCAGGCTCCTTGAAGAGAAATCGTCTCCAAAGGCAAGCCTGGCTATGTCGTCAAGGGACTTTGCCCTGACATAAGTAATCTTCTTGCCTTTTTCCTCTTTGCTCTTCATAAAAAAGACCGCAGTTTATCCGTTTCCTAATAAGTAGGATAAGAGGTAATCTATCGCATACACCGGCTCAAATATCACCGGAGAGAGGATTACTCCCTGGCCTATTGCACTGTAATCGCTGTAAAGGTTGACTAGGACATTGAAGTTTATAGGATATGCCCTCTCAATAAGGTTGCCTGTCGCTGATGTTATCGTGAGATTGAATGGATAGACTCCTGGCTCGTTGACATATACGGGATAGACGAAGGATGTCGTATGCGAATGCAGTGCTATGACATCTTCGGAGTAGTTCCATGCGGGAAGCCCCTGCGCCGAGATGTTCAAAGGCTCGTCAGCTATCCCCGTATTGACTACGGTTATGTTTATGTCTGCAGGCTTGCCTACTCCGGAGCTGATCTGAGTTGGCGATACGGAGATGTTGAAGACATTCTTTGTGACAAGAACCTGTGCCGTGAAGGTAAGATTGCCGAGCTTTGAATAATTCCCTACATTTACGGCTCTTATCGTCAGGTTGTACTTTCCAGTGGTATTGTAAGGTGCGGAGATCTTCAGTTTCATGGGATTCTCGTATAATGGAGAAGCCTGCTGCGACCATCCGCTAGGCAGATTTATCGCCTCAAGCTGGTCCCACCCTATATTTACAAGCGAACCGCTTGCATTCGTAGTCGTTGCAGAAGCAAGTATGTAGAAGCTCTCTCCAGGACCCACCTTTCCAAGGTATATGAAGCCGTTGTTGGTAAGATTGGCAGTAACCGGTCCTTGAACCGAGACATAGGTGGCGCTTGCCAAACCTATTATGGGCAGAATTGCCAGTATAAGCAGATAAGACCTTAACATGCAACCAGACTACATTCGCTAAATAAGATTTTAAATAGATAGGATATAACTGGCTCTATCGGACAAAGAATCGCTCATGCGAGCTCTATCACGTCTTCCTGGTAACCCATGTTGAGAAGGGCCTTCTTCACATTGTCCTTGTGGTTGCCCTGGAGCTCTATCACTCCGTTCTTGGAGGTTCCGCCGCATGCTAGCACGCGCTTCAGCTCCTTTGTCGTCTTGTCAAGCTCCTCTCCCGTGAGGCCCTCGACAATCGTCATGAATTTCCTGAACTTCTTCTTTTCAGTATATACCTTTATCCTTCGGTTGGTCTCCCTGTCAAGGATATCGCATACGCATATCTCCTTGGGAAGCCCGCACTTGGGACAGATATCAGCCATTAGAGCTTTGCACCTCTCTGCCTAAGAATAGTGAGAACCTGCGCTACGCTTCTTCGCATCTCCCGCATCTTACCCTTCTTGCTAGCCACTCCTGTCGAGGCTATCTTCCTTCTTTCTATGCCCATGTCTAACCTCAGCTCATTTACCCTTGACCTGAGCTCGTCATCAGACATCTTCTTTACATCGTTTATCTTCATGGTAAGATTCACTCATTCCTGATTAATATTACTTTTCATCTCTTCCTGTCCCTCTCCTCCTTCAACGATGAAGCGCTTCTGCTTCTTCGCTTCCTTGAGCTTCTTCTTCTTGTCGACCGGGAAGACCGTACCTGCCTGCACTATCCTTACCTGTATGCCTATCGCGCCGTACTGCGGATATGAAGCTACCTTCGCCTCATCTACAAGCTTTACCACGTCTCCTGACTTCGGAAGGTAGCCCTGCCTTACCTTTATCGATTTGCCACGTGCGCCCTTTGCTGCGAGCTTGCCCTTGGCTATTATCTCGACCCCCATGGCTCCGTTGTCTATTATCTCCTTGACTGTGGAGTGGAGCAGCCTTCTTGCATTGTTCCCTCTCTCAAGGGATCTTGCAAGCCTCTTTGCGACTATCCTCGGTTCAAGCATCTCGTTCGTAACCTCTACGACGCTTATCTGCGGGTTCTCTATGCCGAATCTCTTCTTCATGCTCTCTGTAAGTGAGTCTATCGTCTCCCCGCCGCGCCCTATCGCCTTTCCAGGATTCGTGACGTAAGCAGTTATCCTGGTTATTACAGGCGTCTTCTGTATCTCTACTCTTGAGAAGCCCGCCTTCTGGAGCTTATTCTCCATATACTTGGATATATTGCTCTTCACGACGAGGTCGTCTATAAATTTCTTGTGCGTCATCATGCAATCATTCTAATCATTTTTCTGAAGAAGGCGCACTCTCCTCTTTTTTAGGAGCTGCTGCCGGCTTTGCCTCTTTCTGGAAGTCCTTTTTGCCTTCTGAAGGAACGCCCTTAGGCGCTTCAGGCGCAGCTTTCTTAGCCTCCGCCTTCTTATCGGAATCCTTCTTAGGGGAGTCCTTAGCTGCCTTGGCAGGCTTCTGCTTCTTCGCTTCAGCGCCTTTCTTCGCAGAAGCGGAGAGCTGTGCAGCGCTGTTATTCTTCTTTATGAAATATTTCATGTTCTTGGAGAGCTTCTCATTCACTTCAGCTATGCCTATCTCTATCTTTGCATACTCTATATCGCTGTGGTTTATGGAGCTTCTTCCGTACATTCCGCGCCCCCATGCGAGGCTTCCTCTCGAAGGATTCCTCCTTACTATCACGGTCTTATTGGATGATGCATGCACGATGAACATCGACTCTCCGTCGAGCCCCTTGTTCCCCGCATTTGCAACTGCGTTTGCAAGGACCCTCTTTACTTCCTCTGCGGCCTTTTCAGGGTATCTTCCCTTTCTGCCGCCAAGTTCGCTCCTTGATCCCATGTGCTTGTTGTACCTCTTGTAGAGTATTGGCATCCGCATGCTTATTACTCCGTCAAGGACCTTCATCGCGTCATTGACATTCAGATACCTTATCGCGTCGCATACCGCATTGAGGTTCTTGTAGCTGACATTGACATCGTAAAGCTTTGCGAATACGACCTCTTCCCTGTTAAGATTGTACGAATAATTGCTCATCCTTTCACCGATAGGAACTTGCTTCCTCTTGTTGCCCTTATACCAGGCGCGGAGTGCATGACCGTCTTTGTAGCAGGCGAGAACTCGCCGAGCCTATGCCCCAGCATCTCTCCCGTTATCTCTACCTCGCGGAACTCCTTTCCGTTGTAAACGCCGAACTTGAGGCCGAGCCATGACGGCAGTATTACCGCTTCGCGCACATGGGTCTTTATCACTTTGTTGATGCCCTTCTTCCTGTACGATTCGACCTTGGCAACGAGCTCCTTGTAAGTAACACCCATGCGCTTAAGAGACCTCCTCTGCCTGCTCCTAAGCATCTTTGCATAATCATCATTCTTTATGCTCTTGAGCTCTTCGGTGTTCTTGCCTCTGAATACGATTATTCTTGCCATATGATCATCTCTTCTTTCTTCCGATGCGCCTTGCTGCTATGTGGCCGACCTTTGCTCCAGGGGGGGCATTCCTCGATACCATGCTCGAAGCTCCCTTGTGGTGCTGCTTCCCTCCGAACGGGTGGTCCACAGGGTTGGATTTGACTCCACGGTTTACAGGCCATCTGGCATTTATTGCATGTTTAATATAATGGTTTCTGCCAGCCTTCATTATCGGCTGGACCTTCCTTCCTCCTCCTGCCACTGCGCCTATCTCTGCCCTGCATGCAGGATCTATCTCAAGCATGCGCTTAGAAGGCAGCATAACGGTTACCTTGCTGCCCATATGCGCCATAACTGTAGCATAGCTCCCTGCGCTTCTCGATATCTTTCCGCCGTCTCCAGGGGACATCTCTATGTTATAGACAGGAACCCCGTCAGGTATTGCATCAAGCGTAAGTATGCTTCCTAATGATATGTCTGCTCCTGCTCCGTCCTCTATCCTGTCCCCTATCCTTATTCCCTCAGGAGCTATAAGCACATTGTCGCTTCCATCCTCATACTTGACGAGCATGAGAGGAGCCGAGTGGCCAGGGTCATCTATGAATTCCATTACCTCTCCGATGAGCTTGCCGCTCTTCAGGCTGTTGAAATTGACGTCTGCCTTGAAGGTGTTCGGCGGTTTCCTGAATGCAAAGCCGCCCTTTCCTCTCCTCTGCTGTTTTAATCGCTTTCCCATTGTCACTCACTTAACATAATTATAATCATACCAGCTTCAGCCTTCTCGCTATGTCGCTCGCCCTGAACTTAGGATCTATCTTAATATAAGCCTTTTTGGTGTTCTTCATCGAGAGCGAGGTGTTTATGCTCTTAACCTTTACATTGAAGGTCTCTTCGAATTCCTTCTTTATCTCAGTCTTTGCAGCCCTGGTATCCACTACATAGAGTATGACATTGTCCCTGTCTATCATGTTCAATGCCTTTTCCGTCGCTACTGGGTATACAAGATTCTTCATATCTTATCACTTGACAATCTCTTGAAGCTCGCCTTTGACACAGCCTCTTCAACTCCCTTCACAGCGTCCTCAGACCATATGGATATGCGCGGCGCGCCTCCCGGAGAGAGCTTCTCGACAGTGAGCTTATCTATGCTGCATACGTCTACTCCAGGTATGTTTCTTCCTGCCTTTCCTATCTTTTCAGCGTTCTTTATTATTATGATTGCGCTATTCCTGTAGCTCCTTCTCTTCTGCTTTGACCTCATGTCGCCTTTTGTCTTCGGCTTGTGCGATTTTTCAAGGTCAGCGCCTATGCCAAGAGCCTGCAGTATGGATATAAGCTCCTTTGTCTTTGCCACAGACTCTATCTTGTTGTCGACCACTATCGGCAGCTTCCTGCCTTCGAAGTTTCTCGAGCTCTTCACAAGAGCGCTGTCCGAGAAGCCGCCTATTGCCGATTTAAGTGCAAGTATGTACTCCTTTGAATTGATGCTCTCAATGAGCCTCTTCTCAACCTTCTGCGCATGGGCCCTTCTTCCCTTTACGCTGCTAGGTATCCTTCTCACGTAACCCATGGCGCCTCCGCCAAGCTTTTCCCTAGGGCGTATTGCGATTCCCATGTGCCTTCCAGTCCTGTAGCTCTTGTAGTTTCCTACATATGTTGCAGTGGTTCGCAGACCTGCCATGAGGTTCCTGCCCTTAGGCTGGTATCTGAGGCTCTGCTCTGCAAGTATGGCCCTGAGTACAAGCTCCTTCCTGAAGCTCTCCGAGAATACTCTAGGCAGCTCTATGCTCCTTGCAACCTTGCCATCAATTCCATAAACATCCATATTAAGAACCCTGCTTTGAAGCCAATGAGATATAGGTTATCTTAGGCTCCTTCTTTGCATGCGTGCTCCTCAGCGCCTTCCTTATCCTTACGAATCTCTTCGAAGGCCCGGGTATCGATCCGTCAATCATGATGTAATCATTCTTTATAACTCCATAATTCAGGAAACCGCCCTTTACATTTACCTCTTTGGCGTCGTTTACGCTTCCTATCTTAAGTATCCTCTTGTTGAGCTCGGTTCTGTAATTGTAGCCCATGTGTCCAGAGTGAGGGACCGTGTAAAGCACCTTTGCAGGATGCCATGCTCCCATGACTCCCAGATGCCTTCTCTTTCCCGTGGCTTTTCTTCCCTGCGTTGCAACTCCGAACCTCTTGACTACGCCTGCCCAGCCCTTTCCTGTGCTTATGCTCTTTACGTCTATGTAATCGCCTGCGCCAAGTACGTCAGTCACCTTTACGCTCTTTCCTATCCAGCCCTTTATGAACTCTGCCTTTTCCTTCGCGCTTTTGCCTCCGACCGCAATCTCCATGCGCTTTATCCTATTGTTCGCTATTCCGAGATTTACAGGGTCTATGAAGACGAGCGCAGTTGCATCGGTAAATGTTGATGGGTCAGGCAGCTTCTCTATGCTGTTCTTAATATTCTTGATGTGCAGCTTCTTGGCAAGGTTCTGGTCAATATAATCCGTGGCAGGCTCTTTGTACTCGTACTTCTTCGTGTAGAGCCTTATGCCATAAACGTGCAGTTCAGGTATCTCCAGAAGTGTGGCTGCCCTCGATACCTCGCTCCCTTTCGCAGGAGAGTCCGAGTCATCTATCATGGTGACATGGGTCATTCCGGCCTTGAAGGCTGCGAAACCCAGGAACGAAGGCTCTGCTACCGACGGCCATGAACGCATCCTTGGCGTCTGCCGATGAGCCCTTCTATGAGGCCAAAATTCAAGAGATCCTTTTCTCATGCTCAGCACATCTCAATGTCTTTCTCCACGTTTGTAAGAGAATAAAAAGCAATATATTCTGCATACATATTTTTATTAAAGTATCGCTGTTTTCAGGCTATTTCACAATCTGCCACACGCTGTCTATTACACGAAGCTCCTTTACTATGCTTCCTGTTGCTTCAAGAAGCTTTTTCGAGTCATCGGCTTCGATTACCGCCTTTATGCTCTTCCTGTCAGAGGAGAGCCTTACCTTTGCTCCGTCTATTCCTGTCCTTTTCGTCATTATCGATGAATATTCCTTTGAATTGCTGCCTATGTATATCTGCAGCTCAGCCCTGTGCACTTCAGAGACCCCTGTGCTTCTTTCCGGAGCTTGTCAATGCACGGTATGCCCTGCCCTTCTGCTTTACTACATTCATGTAATCACTGTCCTTTGAGACTGCAGGGTGCGCCCTGTCAAGAAGTATCGCTTCGTAGAATCTATAGCTTCCGTCCTCTCCTACATAATATGAATTAAGTACCTCGCAGTTTACGAACTTTCTCGAGGCCCTTCCCTCAGCCATGCTCTGCAGCGAGGTTGAGTATGCAAAGAACCTTCCGTTCTTGCTCGGCTTTCTTCCTCCTCTAGGCTTCTCGCGCTTTCTCTTACCCTTCTTTATCCTCACTCTGACTATTATCACTCCCTGTTTTGCCTTGTATCCGAGTTCGCGTGCGCGTGCTATATTAGTTGGATGCTCGACTCTCACTACTGACGACTCCTTCCTCCAGTTTATTAGCTTTGACTTCATGGCGTCGTCCCTGTTCCTGTACTCGCTCTCTATGCTATTCTTTATATGTTCGTAAGCTCCCATCTGATTCACTGATTAAACTACATCTATTCATTTCCAAAAGGAATGTGTAATAATTAAGATGGCAAGCTAATTAAAGCTTACTATGATGCAAGCTGCCAATCTAAGCATAGTTCATTAATTTATACTGCATATATACGGGCATGAACCTTGATCGGAGGATAATATTCTATATAATAGCAATAGCTGCGGTAATCCTGTACGGAACAATAGGCTCATACGTCCTTGGACAGAGCGGCAATTTTAACGTAAGGATAAATTCATGGGTAGATGCGGTATACTTTACGGTGGTTACGATATCTACCGTAGGCTACGGGGACATAACCCCCGTCACTGAGCTGGGCAAAGTGTTTGTAATAGTATTAATAATATCGGGATTAAGTATATTTCTAAGCGCCATAACGGTGCTTTCAGGTGAGTTCTTGAGCGCAAGAGTTGAAAAGATATATTC
>JAKAUU010000012.1 GCA_021817505.1 Microcaldota archaeon
AGCTTGAAGAGGTTCTTGTCTACCAGAATGACGCTCTTGACAACAGATGGCTGATAATGATGTTCCCAGGCTCGTGGGAGTATGAACTTGTTGAGGCATGGTATCCGAATACTACGTGGAACAGGGAGAGCAGCAACATACAGATCTTCTCCTCTTACGAGCCTTACAAGGGAAGGAGCAAGTATGCGGAGATAGGAGGCTGTTATTATGCAGCAAGGCTCGCCTCATCGGAGCTGCTCCTTAAGATGGAAAGACAGGCAAAGGTTGCCATCCTTAGGGAGGCGCATTCCGGCTATATAATGCCCGTAGGAGTATGGAACGTGCGGGAGCATGTCCGTGAGGCACTGCGAAAGGAGCCACTTCGCTTTGAGAATACAAGGAGTGCAATAGAGTTCATAAAAAAGAAAATGGATATACCTGTAAAGACATGGATGGAGAACAGCAATGTCCTAAGGCAGGTTACCAGACAGAAAAGGCTCGTTTAGCTCTCTTCGTTTTTTGTGCATTGTGCATGATAGCACTTTAAGAATCAGGGCTTCTACTGGTTTTTGATAGTTTGGAGAAGCAACAGGAAAAAGTCAGAAGACTCTCTGATGAGATAATAGGTTTTAATCCCAAGTGCGTATACAGAGATTCTATTCTGAATAACATAGTAACAGATATGCGCACAACGGATGGCGAGACTGCAGTATCGGTATACAAGCAGATTTGCATGCGCATCAGGTTCAGTGCTGCAACCTCCTTAGGTGCTTGGACCGCCGGAATTGTTACAGTAGCATACGGGTTGGATTCAATAACTAAAGGTCCATTAGATCTTGCAGGAATAGCTTACGGAATTGGAGGAATTGCACTGATAGTTGCGGGATTTGATAGGAGATCCGATTCCGTTAAAATGAGAGACAATCTTGAAAGCGTAATCAAAGAGGCACGCAGGCAAAAACGTTTAGAATCTAGATAGGGGTTTGATCAAAATCCGGAATGCCTTGCCTGTCTTATGAAGGATAAGGCAACGTTTAATGCTTGCCCAGAAACTTAACGGACTGTAACTTATAATTAGCGTGCCTTCAACTCTATGCCATCAAGGTCGAATATCCTTGCAGAGCCAAAGTCAAATACCTTATTCCTTAATAGGGGCATGTGCTCCTCTGATCCTCTGCTTATGTCTGTCCCAGTTATGGCGCGGTTGAATGCAGGCAGAATGACCATCCTTATCTTCTTGTTGTATCCCGGATATGCTGTCTTCGCCCTTGGGCCAGGCTTCGCTATAAACCATACCTTGCGCTCTGCCCCGTTTATGCTTGCCGCGAAGTGCCCGTGGCCCACTGCAATATAGTTCTTCCCCATCGCATCCTTTGATGGCATTGCGTTGCCGTGCATAAGCGCTACTTTGTCAAGAAGTATCTCATCTTCGATGGCCTTGCTGATCCCTACGCTCCTTAGGATCTCGTCAAGATGCGCATCGTGATTGCCCCTTATGAATCTGCATTCTATTCCAGATATTCTTGCAAAGAACCGCAGCATGGAGTCCCGCTCCTGCCTTGTCATGTACATTATCCGTTCCTTGAAGTCCCCGAGGAAGATTATGCCGTTTGCACCGCTCTTCTTGTATGCCGCGAGCAGATCCTCGGCAAGGAGATCCACGGCGTTTGAAAGATGTATGCCGGATTCGCCAAGCCTGACCTCAAGGCCCATGTGCAGGTCCGATACCGCCAGCTGCTTCTCCTTCCTTATCAGCAGTGCAGGCTCCCTGTTTACAAAAGATACGTCCATATTGTATTGATTATAACCTTTGCGATTAATAAATAGTTATCAGGGAATTGGATTTGGTTCATATGGCCTTGTCGGGAATGCGCATATTCAGGGTATTCGGGATAGACGTAACCATGCACTGGACCTTCATACTTATGCTGCTTGCTGTTTTGCTTCTGGGCAGCTACTTCCTCTTCCTGCTCTTTGTTCTTCTGTTCGCATGCGTACTGATACATGAGCTCTCGCACTCGGTAACGGCTCTTAGGAATAAGATAAAGGTACGCGAGATAATCCTGCTGCCGATAGGCGGAGCATCTATGATTGATGAGTTGAACATCGATCCCAAGGTAGAATTCAACATATCGATAGTGGGGCCGATATCGAGCCTGTTGCTTGGCGGAGTATTCGGAATATTCGTGATATTTACGCCTCCTGGGATGATAACTGAGATTGTCCAGTACATGTTCATAATAAATATCTTCCTCGGGGTGTCGAACCTCGTACCTGCATTCCCTATGGATGGAGGAAGGGTATTGGAGAGCTATCTGCAGGAGAGGATGGGCAGGTATGATGCAACAATGCTTACAGTGAAGGTAAGCAAATACATGCTTGCGCTCATAGTCATAGCGGCGATAGGTTTCATAGCGTACCAGAATTACGGGGTAGATTATTCTGCTTTTGAATTCCTCTACACCATGATAATCGTATTCTTCCTCTACGGAGGCGCAAAGCAGGAGGAAGAGACTGCGATTATAAGGAAGAGGACAGACGGGATAAAGCTATCTGATGTGATAAGCGAGGAGTACTCGCTCATAGGTTCTGGAGCCGGCCTTAAGGAGCTTTACGATAAGATTAGAAGGAGCAAGAAGCACAGGATATTTACAAGGATAGGGAATTCCTACTACTATGTTGATCTTTCCAGGTTAAGGAAGAATAACAAAGGCAGCATAAGGGTCAAGGATCTTGTTGCTGAGATACCGAACATAGACTATGATGCAAATGTGATAGATGCGCTTGCGAAGGTAGGCAGCGGTCCTGGAATAGCAATAGTCACTAAGAAAGGGAAGATGGTAGGCATAGTTACAGAGCAAGGGATACGGACCATAATATCACTGCACATGGCAAGCAGCTGAGTCTTGATGGCTTCAGCCAAGGATTAACCTTGTTTTCTGACTTAGGGAGATTCCAATAATTCTATTTATCAGTATCGTAGACCTGCGGTTGTTCTTGTCAAGCTTTATGAGCAGGCATCTTCCCTGCCCGACGGCCTGTATGGTACCGAGATACTCCCTGCTGAGATCATAGTCTGCAAGTATCTTTTCTGCACTTCTCTGCATCTGTACCCTGAATATGAAGATTGATGCGGAATTTGACACTATCTTGTCGCTCATGTCTTCAAGCATCTGTGAGGCAAGGATAAGCCCTACCCCGTACTTCCTGCCCTCTCTTACTATTACCTCAAGGTCCTCATTGTTTTCTATCAGCTTCCAGCTCTCATCAAGAAGAACGAAGGTCCTTTTTTTATTATCAGAAAGGTTGCCGCGCATCTTCAATGCCACGGCTTTGAGTATCTCCGATGCATATGCGGCTTTTTCCTTTTCCTTGAGGCCCTTTAGCATGAAATATGAGGTACTGCCAAGGTTGAGACCAATCGGCTTTCTTCTTTTGGTGTGCATCTCCGCGCCTATCATCTTTGCAAGCTCCAGGTACTCTCCGGTAAGATCTATCATCACCACAGACGCTTCTAGTATGAAGCTAAGGCGCACAAGCAGGCTCTTCATAAGGTAGGTCTTGCCGCTGCCTGTCATCCCCACTATGAATATGTGCGGGTTGAAAAGAGCGTTAAAATCTATGAATATCGGCATGTTCATCTTGGAAGAGCTGCCTATGAATACCCCTGAATCAGCTTCCCGTATGCTCTCGCGCATTCCTGGCTCTTCGGCATATGGAATGGCCATTAGCCTGGAGATCGTTTTTGAGGTGTAGATTCTCTTTCTCTCCATATTCTCAGCTCAGGCTCGCCAGGAGCTCTTCCCCTGACAGTATCCTGTATTCAAGGCCGAGGTTTGTGCAGAACGCATTAGCTATCCTTATTATGCTCTTCGTAGGCTCAAGCTCGGCTTCGACCCTGTCAGAGCTGCTCTTTATCGCTTTGAGTCTTATCGAGACTTCCAGCGATTTGCTCCCTCCCAGTATGTTTGCCATCTCCTTCTCTATTATCTCTATCTCCTTCTTCACCTGATTTATCTTGTTATACATCTTTGGGTCTATCCTTGAGAGCGCTATCTCCTTGACCCTTTTCTTGGTCTCCAGAGATTCTACAAGCCGCCTTTTTTCTGTCTCCCTTATAGAGACTGAGAACTCGAACGGATCCTTTATGTTATCGATTATGTTGCCGAACATGCCGTTGTCAACTGCCTTGCCTACCATCAATTCTGCGATGGAGACGCCTGTGTATGCCTCGCCTTCCTTCTTCACCGCCGATGATAGGTTCCTGCCCAGCCTGTAACCGTTCTTTATCATTATGAATTTTGATCTTTTTATCAATAGGTTGTTTAACATGTGCCCTGAATTTAGGTATACGGCTGCCAAAAGAAGGAGTATTGCGCTGAATGCCGCATATGCGCTCCCTGCAATTGCCGATACCAAGAGTACTGCCACGGCAGCGGCATAGAAAGCGTACGAATATAGCGCGTTAAGCTTGTTTATCTCCTCCATCACATCACTCTGAAAAGATCGAAAAACGCCTCTGAGCCCAGCATGGCCGAAAGCTCCCTTACGGATATTATGGTTATGATAAGGCTGAATCCAGGCAGTATGAATGTATAGACTATGAAGTAGGCAACTGTGGATATTAGCCAGTTTATGATTCCTGAGAAATAGTTTGATATTGAGGATATCCCGTTGGTTATAGTCCCGAGAAATGATATTGCGCTGCCGTAATCAGATGCGTTTTTTACCTGAGGTATGCCTGTAAGTGTGCCTTTGAAACTGTTTGCGCTTGAGGTGAGGCTTACAATGCTGCTGTTGCTCAGCGTCGTATAGTAGGAATTTGCAATCATCGCATCCATGACATACGATAAAGGAAGCACTATGTACAATCCGATCGATAACGCAATCAGGAATCCACCAACCTTCCTTGTTGGATAGAATGAGCGGAGTATCAGGCCTGCAGGGAGTATTATGGTCGTTGCAGTCAATGAGACAAATATAAGTATTGAGGACTGGACCAGCGCCCCCATCGATATTGTCGTTAGTATCCTCACAAAGTACATTATCTGGGATGTGATCGGATTGACTACCGAACCTAGAGATATGCTCACCACTACCAGATTGATGTTTATCGATCCTATTACCCCCAGTATCGTATTGAGGCCGAGGAGCTCCGCCATCAGCGTTGTTGTGGATGACAGTATCGAAGGGTGGAAGGTTCCCATATATGTATATCCGCTTCCTGCAAGGTAGTCGTATGCAAGGCAGAGCGCTGCATTATTCGACATGTATGCCTGGCATGAGATGCTTGTCGAATTGTATAGGGTTATCTGGTTTATCATGCTGTTTACAATCCCGCCTTGGGAGAAGAGCAGAAGCATGCTGCCGACAAGCACCCCGTTGATTATCGACTGGTATATCTCCTCCTTGCCGAATTCCTTGAGCGACCTTTTGTTGATCGCATAGCCCATCCCAAGCGATATCCCGGCTACCGATAGCATTATCCCTATTACATATACTGCTATGCTGAACCCGTAGTTACCGAAAGGCAGAGGATCCATCAGATTCACGTGATGTTTGTCATGTTGGTCATGTTGCTGAGCAGGTGCGTCGATGCAAGTGCAAAGCCATTAGACGCGACTGAGAGGACTGCGACTATTATAGCCCCGATTATTATGTCTATTGCTGTGGTATGGAAGCTTGCCCGCTGATACGATGGGAAGAGCTGCCCTATCGCATAGAATATGCCTGCTATTATGAAGAGCAGTGCGCTGAGCAGCGGACCGACGTGCATCAGCAGGGTCTGCACATATGACAGTGTCCCTATTATATCGAAGGAAAACGCCGATGCGTACGTGTACTTTGCAGTTGCAAGGAATATGAGCGTGCCGATCATCGGTACTTTTGTGCATATCGACCTTGCAATGCCTTTTATCGCTATATGGTTTTTTATACTCATATACTCACTCATTTACTTAAGTAAATGAATGAATACTTGATAGATATATAAGCTTTTTGGTAGCCGGGCTTTGCTAAATAGGCGGCTTTTGCTTAAAAAGCCGCTAAGTTGTTAAAAAGACACTTTACTGCTTCGTTTATTGGGCTTATCTCACTTTTCTTTAGCTCTCAGCACCTCGCTTGCTGTGTTCTCCACCTGTATCCTTGCCGCGTCCTGCTTTCTCCTGAATTCAGGGAGAATGGCATTCGCAAACCTGAGATGCAGCGTCGAATCATATATCTCCACCATGAAAGCGTAGTAATTATTGGCGGCCTTTACGTTATTATTAAGCAGGGAGTCGAATGCCTCTCTTTTCAGCTCCCCTACAACATCCATCAGGCCCAGGGCATATGCCTTCTCATCTGTTTTGAGCTCCTTCATGCTGGGAATCTTGTTCCTGAAGATTATGCTTTCGAGCACCTTTGCCTCTACATACTCCTGATGGGCCTGCAAAGAGTTATACTCGAAACCGGACTCGTTCTTCATAAGGGCTGATCTTGCTTTCTCCATCTCTGAAAGCAGCCGTACTGCCTTCTTCTTGTCCTTTGCATGCATGGCGACTATCGCCTTGCCAGCATTGCGTATTAACTCCCTTGACAAAGAGAGTACCTGCTCCCTCTGCTCTTCGAGAAGCTGCATCTTGTTCTCCACCTGCTTTATGTCGTTTATCATTATTTCACCTTTATCTTCATTGAACGTGCATGCCAAAAAAGGTATTGCTGTGCATATCCTTCAAGTCCTGGCCACTTTTCCTCTGCGAATTCATGCAGTTCCTTTATCTTTTTCTTTTTACCATCAAAGTATATCGCTTCAAGGACTCTTTTTATCCATACGTCTATTGGAAATGCCTCCATCTTGTTGTACGCGAATAGCATTATGCAGTCGGCAACCTTGTCCCCCACGCCGTTTATCTCCATTATTGATTCTTTTGCATCGGAATAAGTCATTTTGTGTAGAGAGTCAAGATCAAGGTTGTCCGAACAGTACTCGGCAGCGTGCTTTATGTACTTGGCGCGGAAGCCTGCACCGTGGCGCATCAGGTCGTTTATGCTTGCTTCCCTTATCTGCTCTGCGGATGGGAAGAGTTTTGCATCGCTTTCTTCCAGAGGAGTCCCGTAAGAATTTATCAGCATCTTGACTGAACCACGTATGCGTTTTATGTTGTTGAACTGCGAGAGTATAAAACAGAGAGTGGTCTCCCAGGGATCGTTCTTTGTGACGCGCATGCCGTTGTATGCGGATATTGCGCTCTCCATGAAGCCATCAGTATTTATCCTTGAATAGATTGACTCCATATCGTCATTTATGCTGAAGCGGCGCTCAACCTCTGCCTTTGCGCTTTTCCGGTTATAGGAACCCTCCCAGGAGTACTTTAGAAGCTTGCCGTCAAATCCTGTGCTTATGACGCCTTTGGGTGTAACGTATTTTGTATGGAAGTTTTTGCCTTTTGTTGAGCACTCCGCATGGAAGGTAAGCGGCTGTCCGCTTTCTATGCTGTTCCTCATGTCAAACGGGCCGTTTATCCTTATGCTATTGACTCCCATTTTACGCGCCTCTGCTCCGCAGTGTCCCTGTCCCTTATAGTGACGGTGTTATCCTCAAGGCTCTGGTAATCTATCGTTATGGCGTTCGCCACCCCTATCTCATCGCTCTTGGCGTAGCGCTTACCTATGCTTGCTGAATCGGAGTAGTTGCAGCGCAGCCCTCTCCCCTTTAGATGCTCATTTATCCTTGTTGCAAGCTCTATGAGCTTCTCATCCTTCTGGAGCGGGAATATCGAATAGTCGAATGGGGAGATCTCCTTTGAGAGCTTCAGCCACTTCCATCCCCGTTCCTTGTCATCGATGGCCTTCTTGTCAAGCACTGCCAGCATCACGCGGTCGAGCCCTATGCTGAGCTCTGCAACGGAAGGGAGAACCTTCTCTTCCCCGTTCATTATCGAGAGATCTGCACCTGAGACCTTCGCATGCGATTGCAGGTCGAATGTGCCTCTGTCAGCTATTCCGGTTATCTCAACGATGCCGTACGATGTTTCGACCTCTACATCGAGGTTGCATCTTGAGTAATGAGGAAGCTCCTCCTTCTCAATCTCACGGAACCAATACTCCTTGTGATCGAAGCCTATCCTCTGCATGAATTCATGGTCTTTGTATATTAGGAATGCAAAATAGGCGTTTGGGACCTTCTTCGAACTGATCAGAGAGTCTATAGTTATCTCCTTCGGCTCCTTTCCGCTCTCTGCGAATAATATCTTTGTATCGAATATCCTGTGTCTCTTTGCATACTCCCCTAAACTGGTCTTGTCGAAATCCATCTTGGGATCGTAGAAGAGTTCGGTTTCCATCTGCATGAACTCCCGCATGCGCACAAGCTGCTGCCTTGGGGATATCTCATTCCTGTATGCCCTTCCTGACTGGCAGATCCCGCATGGCAGCTTCAGAGAATTTAGCCTGTAGAGCTCCTTGAAGTCCATGAAGATGGACTGCGCAGTCTCAGGGCGCAGGTACATAGGTTCTGCAGTGCCCTGGCCTGCATGGGTCTTGAACATCAGATTGAAGTACTCTACCTTTCCGGTAAGCTCCGTTCCGCACTTCTCGCACTTGAGCTTGTTCTTCTTTATCTCGGCTTCCATGGATGTTATGTCCATCTTGCGCAATGCCGTTATTGCAGCCTTGTCGCTCTTCTTTGAGTAGTGGCTTTCGAGCAGCTTGTCCGCCCTGTTGCCAGCATGGCATGCGCTGCAGACTATTATAGGATCTGTGAATGTAGAAAGATGTCCGCTTGCCTTGAAGACAGGCTCAGGAGCAAGCGTAGTGGTTTCTATCTCTATGAAGCCCTGGTGCTCCGCTACTGTCCTTCTCCATATGCCCTCTATGTTGCGCTTTATCGAAAGGCCTATAGGCCCGAAATCATAGAAACCTGCAGGCTCGCCGTATATGCCAAAAGCCTTGTAGAATATAGACCTTCTTTTGATAATGTCCTCTGATGCCAGTTCGCTCTTCTCCATTTGATTAACCTGTGTTTAAAGATTTGAATGAATATGCTCTGCAAGATATAAAATATGTCTTGGTAAATAGGTTATTTATTCTTTACATTGCATGTTATTTGTAGTAATTCTTACATATAGTGATTCTGTGAGCGAGAGTATAAAGGAGAAGAGAGCGCGTCTGCTTGAGAACGCAAAGATTAACGTCAGCGAAGCCTATTCTAAGATGGACCATCCGCTTATACAGGCGTTTGCCACCTTTACCGAGAATGAGCGTATGATTAACCAGATGAATGAGAAGCTCGAGGAGTGGTACAGCATGTACTTCCCTGAGCTCAAGACCGGGAGTCCGAAGAGCTATGCCACCTTCGTATCCGAATTCGGAAATGACAAAAGGTCTGCAAACGCAAAGGATCTTGAGAGGATCTTCGACGAGCATGCAAAGCACATAGCCAAAGTGGCAGAGGAGAGCATGGGAGGGGATCCGGAAGAGAAGGAGTATGCTCTTCTGAAGAGCATAGCGGAAGAGGAGCTCAGGCTGATAGAGCTCAATGATAAGATTCTTGTTTACATAAAGGAGGGCACGGAGAGGCTGATGCCCAACATAACCGGCATCATAGACTACAAGGTTGCAGCCGAACTGCTATCCAAGGCTGGTTCTGTCGAGAAGCTTGCGCTCATGCCTGCAAGCACCATACAGCTGCTTGGCGCTGAGAAGGCTCTCTTCAAGCACCTCAAGTTCGGCTCCAAACCTCCGAAATACGGGGCGCTCTTCAAACTGCAGGAGATCGCGAATGCAAACCGTGAGGACCGCGGCAGGATTGCCCGCGTCTATGCGACCAAACTGGCAATTGCTGCAAGGGCCGACGCTTTTTCAAAGAATTACATAGCCGACAGGCTTAATGAGGATTTGAAGAAAGCATTGAGCCGGGACAGGAAGCATGGTAATCAGAATAAGAAGTGATTCTTTGGGCTTGTAAATGTTATTCTAGCATTAGCCTGAAGTTTACCATTCGCCGCCTTCATAGTAATCTTCTCCCATTTGCTTTGCTTCCTCAATTTCGCGCCTCACTAAGGATTGGAATCCGGCATTGCTCATGTGTATTTCCTTTTTAGCTTTTGCAGGGGTACTCTTATTTAGCGCTCTTATGAGAATATCGGAGTAGCTCTCTTCAGGACTCTTTCTCTTTTCTTCAAGCATTTTTAATGCTTCTTTCGATAAGGATATCTTTTTTGAAGTATCGCTTGCCATGGATCTTGCCATGTAATCACATTAAAGTTAATGTTTTTTATATATAAATCTTTACTGTTAACTGCAACAGGTCGTAGTTTGGTCTTTTGTATTCGTACAAAAGTGTTTTAAGTGCATTCGCATTATATTTGGTTCAGCTCAATGAGGATCTTAAGAAAGCGCTGACTAGGGACAAGAAGCATAAAGGAAACAAGAATAAGGAATAAATCCGGCTGTATTAATCAGTACCTCCGTAGCTTGTGTCTGGAAGTATGTCCGAGGCAGCGTTATTGTCTTTGCGCTTCGACCTTCTGACCACACGCATCAATATGTCAGAATGAGATTCCTTAGGATTGGTGCGGCTGTTTTCCAACAGATCTATAGCTTTTCTTGATAAAGGTGTGCTTTTTATGGTTTTTCGTGGCATATAGTCACTGAAAGAGTGAGGGATTTTCTAATATATAAATACTGTTATTTCCACAGTTGCACGAAATTTTTTTAAGCTGAATTAGATTAAGTGTTCATATGCAGGATAAAGAGTTTGACAGGCTGCTTAGGATAACAAGGCTCAGAGTCAGTGATGAGGAGCGTGCCAGAATAAAGAGCGATGTTGAGCAGGTAATTGCTTATTTTGACGATATCTCCTTAGCTGAAGCGCATGGGGAGCCTGCCCACCATCCTGTTGAGGTTCCTGGAAGACTGAGAGAGGATAATGTCTCTGCGTTTGCAGACATTGATGGCCTGAAGAAGGGCTCCAAGACGAACAACGGCTACATAGTAGGGCCCAAGCTCTAATAGGGATCTGAATGACCAGTTACATAAAAGAATTCAACGAAGCTGAGAAGCCAAAGGACTACCACGAGGTGCTTGTGGACCAGGTAGAGAAGCTCAATGGGATATACAATGCGTTCAACGTGGTAAACAAGAGTGCCGGGCATGGTTTCCCATTCAGCACAAAGGCAAACCTCTGCGTGAAGGGCTTTGAGACAAACGCCGGATCAAAGATGCTTAAGGGATATGTGCCTCCGTTCAATGCGACTGTTGCGGAGAGGATGCTTGCAAAGGAGGATTTTTCATTCATAGGGGTGGCGAACATGGATGAGTTCGGCTTCGGGACCTTCGGGATAAACACGGAGATTCCTGCAAAGAACGCCTTTGACAGCGAGTATGTGGCAGGGGGTTCGAGCAGCGGATCTGCAGTCGCTACTGCCATGATAAAGTACCATGTCTCTGTTGCTGAGTCTACCGGGGGCAGCATATCCGCGCCTGCTGCGCTCAATGGAGTCGTAGGCTTTACCCCCACATATGGCTCCGTTTCCAGATACGGATTGATAGATTATGCGAATTCGCTTGACAAGATAGGAGTAATGGCTAGGAGTGCAGAGGATGCGCAGATAGTATTTGACAGGATAAGGGGAGGCGACGGCTATGATGCTACATGCTCCGTTGAGAAGATCACCTCTGAAAACAAGAAGAGGATATTCGTGGTGAACGGCATGCTCTCCAAGGCAAGTCCTAAGGTGAGGAGCGCTTTTGAGAGGCTGCTTGACAAGCTTGGCAAGGATTATACTATAGAGTATGTAGACTCTGGTGCGATGGAGAAGGCAATTGCACCGTATTACATAATAGCGATGGCTGAAGCCTCTACCAACCTTGCCAAGTACACGGGTTACAAGTACGGGCCGATGTCAGAGGAGTTCTACAAACAGTACAATGAGTTCTTCACAGATGCGCGGGAGGGCTTTGGCATGGAGGCGAAGAGACGCATACTTCTCGGTACATTCATAAGGAGTGAAAGCGTGAAGGACAGATATTATACAAGGGCGCTTGTCATAAGGGGCATGGTCATACGCGAGATGGACAAGCTGCTGAAAGACGGGTATATACTATCGCCTACGCTTCCCATAACTGCGCCTAAGATATCCGATGCTAAGAAGCTCACGCCTGTTGAAAACTATGCGATGGACCTGTTCACAATACCTCCCAATCTTGGAGGTTTCCCCCACGTTTCTTTCCCGTATGATTACATAGATGGCATGCCCCTTGGAGCGCAGCTGGTAACAGGGCATGGGAATGACTATGCGATCCTTGACTTCGTAAAGGAGTGGGAGGAAGGTTTCGAGTATAAGTACGCGCAT
>JAKAUU010000015.1:0-49455 GCA_021817505.1 Microcaldota archaeon
CCTTGCAACCCTGCTGTCGCAGAAGAGCTGTCCTACAGGAGAGATCAGCGAGTAGCCGAAGCCGCCGTGGATCTGCACGGCACGGTCTGCGGATTCGAATGCAAGCCTGCTTGCTATCCTCTTTGCAGAAGCTGATTTGAGATCCGTATCCAGAAGCAGCTCTTTGTTGTCCCTGTTCTTGTCGTATGCCTCCATGCTGATCGCAGCATTGTAGACAGGCCATTTTGCCATCTCAAGGTTCTGCTTTATTGCAGATATGTGCTGCTGTATCAGCTGGTGCTTGCCTATCTCCTTCCCGTGCTGCACCCTTGATTTTGCCCTTTCGATAGAGGCCTTTAGAGAACCTTCAATGACGCCTATGCATGCAGAGCCTATCCCTATCCTTCCATTCGTGAGAGCGCTGTAGGCCACCCTGAGCCCGTTACCAATGCCCCCAAGAATCTCCGATTCCGGAACGGTGATATCTTCCAGGTTTATCATCGATGTGTCTGCTGCAAAAAGGCCTATCTTTTCCCTTAACTGCGCCTCTACGGAATAGCCGCTCTCTTTCGGATCGATTACAAATGCGGTTATCTCTTCGTCCCTATCAGAGGATTTTGCAAATAGTATCATGTAATTGCATATGGATCCGTTTGATATCAGATACTTCTCCCCGTTTATCACATATGAATTGCCTTCCTTCCTGTAAGTGGTCTTCATTGACGATGGATCGCTGCCTGCTTCCGGCTCCGTCAGTCCGAAAGAGAATATGTATTCGCCTGTTCCGGATTTCGGCAGGTACTTTTTTTTCTGCTCCTCTGTTCCCCATCGTGCTATGGATGGCTGAGATATGAAGGTCTGGACATCAAACAGAGTTGGAAAACTCAGGCCGCTGTGTGCGAGCCTCTGCTGGATTAGCGCATGTATTATTGGCCTCACGCCGTTTCCGCCATACTCCCTCCCGACGTTCATTGCGAATAAGCCGTACTTCTTCGCTGTTGCAATCGCATCATTGTTGAACTCATGCTTGAGGTAGTGCTCGTACTCTGATAGTGATATCTCTTCTGCAGCTTTATCTGCATTCTCAAGCATGCGCTTCTCTTCCTCTGAAATGAGTCCAAGCCTTGATAGCTCATCTACATCAATACTGAATATACTATCCATCTTATCTTCCATCTTTAATGTACCTGTTCTTCAGTTTAACATACTCCTTCCAGTTCTCCGTTATGCGTTGCTTATGCTCCTTGGTTACTTTCGCCTTTACCTTTGCAGGAACCCCGACCACTATGCTGTTTGAAGGTATCTTTGCGCCTTCAAGAACGACAGCCCCTGCAGCTATTATGCACCAGTCGCCTATCTCGGCACCTTCCAGTATTATGCTGCCCATCCCTATCAGGCAGTTTGAACCCACTACGCAGCCATGCACTATCGCGTTATGCCCTATTGAGACATTGTCCCCCACGATAGTCGGGTATTTGTTTGCAGTGCCGTGCATTACTGAATTATCCTGGACGCTGACATTCCTGCCTATCCTTATATGGTGCATATCTCCCCTCAGCACTACGCCTGGCCATATGCTTGAATCTTTGCCTATTTTTACATCTCCGATGATCGTTGCGCTCTTTGCTATTAATGCAGATCTGTCGATTCTTGGTTTCTTCCCGTCAAACTCCTCCAATACCATAATATCACTTATACGCGGCAAACTCTCTTCCAAGTAGGCTCTCCGCGATCTTAAGATCCTGTATCTCGTCCGTCCCTTCGTATATCCTTGCAACCCTGCTGTCGCAGAAGAGCTGTCCTACAGGAGAGATCAGCGAGTAGCCGAAGCCGCCGTGGATCTGCACGGCACGGTCTGCGGATTCGAATGCAAGCCTGCTTGCTATCCTCTTTGCAAGAGAGACTCTCAGTTCTACTTCCTCCATAAGCTGCTTGTCATCATGATTGTGCTCATACTCTGCCTTTCTGAATGCTGCGAAGTAGACCGGCCATTTTGCCATCTCAAGGTTCTGCTTTATTGCAGATATGTGCTGCTGTATCAGCTGGTGCTTCCCTATCTCCTTCCCGTGCTGCACCCTTGATTTTGCCCTTTCGATAGAGGCCCTTAACGAACCCTCTATCACACCGACGCAGCTTGCTGCGACACCGAGCCTTGCATTCAACAGTGCAGAATATGCTACGTTCATGCCCTTCCCGACAGGGCCCAGAACATTCTCCTTTGGAACAGATACATCGTCAAACTCGATCATCCCCGTGTCTGATGTGAAGAGACCGATTTTCTCATGAAGCTCCGTCCTGCTTATGCCGTTTGCTTTTGTGTCGACTATGAAAGCGGTTATCTCCTTTTGCGATCCCTTTTCATGTGCAAAGACGATCATGTGATCGGCGATGGTGCCGTTTGAGATCAGGTACTTTGTCCCGTTTAGCAGATAGTTTCCGCTCTTTTCTTCATATGCAGTTTGCAATGAGGCAGGATCGCTGCCTGCTTCAGGCTCCGTCAGTCCAAAGGCATAGACTCTTTCACTCTTGACGGCTCTTGGCAGATGCTCTTCTTTTTGCGCAGTATTCCCCCATCGCTGTATGGTCTGCGCGCACAGGAACATCTGAACGTTTATGAAGCTCGATATGCCAAGGCCCAACTGCCCAAGCCTTTGCTTCACAAGGACGGAGACTATTGGATTCATTCCAAGGCCCCCGTATTCCTTGCTTATCGGGATTCCAAGAAGGCCATACTTTGCAAGTATTCCGGGAGCTTCTTTGTTGAATTCATGTTTCAGGTAATGCTCGTACTCAAGGATAGAGAGTTCCTCTGCAGCTTTATCCGCATTCTCTACTGCTTTCAGCTCTTCGGCGCTTAACTTGTACAAACTACGCATATCATTTACCGATCTGCTGAAGGTTTCTTCCATATGTTCAACTCTTGCTTATCTCCTGCTTGGCATTGGTTATTATCTTTTGAACGTATTCTTCTGTTATCTTGCGTATCACAGGTTCGCCTATTCCGCCCATTATGCCCTTGATCTCTATTACGCTCTTCCATTTTACCCCTGTCGCACCGCCTTTGGAATAAGGATTGATCGTCAGAGTCACTTTCACCTGGCTGCCTAATCCCTTCCCGTCTATCAGATAGGTGTATGCATCGCCATCGGTTGAAAGGCTGCAGTTAAGCGGGAGAGAACCTTTTACTACTCCCAGTCCAGGCTCTATGTTCATTGTAAAATGAGTGTCATCCTTCTTTGAGAAGTTGCCTGAATCAGGTATGCAGGCCGCCACCTTTTCCACGTTCTTTACAAAGTTGCGCACGGCTTCTATCGATGCATTGAACTCTTCATCCCCTCCAAAATCTACCTGCATGCTTTCCTATTTCCTCTAAAGCTTTAATACTTTCGTGTATTTTAGAGGGAAGCAAATTGATTTGTGATATCTACCACCTATAAATGGCGTGGGATTTCCCGCTCACTTTGTTAATCTTTTTACTGCAATAGAGATTACGGGAAGGTTGGATGTTTGCTTTTAGACATATTACAGAGGAATATTTTTCGTAGAGTATTTAAGAAGCATCTCTGACACTTACCTTAGAAGTTGGTAAGTGGATGGGCAAAAAGGCAAATGCCAAAAAGGGTTTGGGGAAGAAGCCCGCAGTTTCGGGAATCAGGTCCGCCGGCAAGATCATTGAGTCGGTTTCCGAAGATGCGATGATACACAAGCTGCCTTCCTATGCGAACAGCTTCTTCTACTCGCTTGGCTTCCTTATGCTTGTATGTTTTGTGATACTGGTAATAACAGGGATGACCATGCTTTTCTTCGGGCAGGCGTGGTGGCAGCTCGCCCCCCTGGGCATCTTCACCCGCAGCGTCCATCTCTGGGCCGCGATGGCGTTCGCATTCTTCCTGGTATTGCACGCGTTCGTCGGCTTTTCGACCTCTTCATTTAAGTCGACACGAAAGCTGCTGTGGGTTCTTGGCAGCATAATGCTGTTCATAGTGCTGGTGCAGATAGAGTTTGGATACGGTCTGCGAGGGGACTTTTCTTCCCAGTACAGGGCGCTTGCGGGAGCGGACTTCTGGAACGGGTCGGGACTGGGAGCATGGTTCAACGTGCTGAACTACGGGCAGCTGCTGTCGGTCCACACTGTGATAATTCCAATAATACTGATTGCGATAATAGCGCTGCATTACTCAATCGTTAAGAAGCTCGGCATTGCCAAGCCCTACAGGAAAGACGTCCATTACAAGATGGTGCCTGCCGACCATGTTTCAATGGGAGTGAGGGCAGCAGCAGTCATTGTCATCATACTCTTTCTTGCCAGGACCGTTCCTTCCCCGTATATTCCTCCTGTGACCATCCAGCAGATAACTGCCAGCAATCCGCAGCTCATAGCAACTACTCTCATGTCGGAGTTGAATGGTACATCAGGTACGGCCACATACATGGATAACATAGACCCGTATACCTTCAACACGGCGCAGATATACGTGATAACCCCATATCTGGAATACGTGAATATGACAATGGTCAATAATTCATATGCCATCTTCAACTCGGAGAACTCCTCGACGCAGAAGAAGAATATGGATTATGCTTCGGCGTACTTTGCGCGCAACGGGAGCATGAACTACACCAACAACACAGACCCGGTAATAGCCATGGTGAGCGCAGTGGAGCTTGAGGCCAGGAGCGGCGTGTATGATTACTATCTTGAGCACGCAAGCCCCGCGGTAAATGACGAGACCTACGAACTCAGGTTTCTCTCAGACACGGGATACCTTGATGAAAAGGCGGCGCAGGTCGGCATAAACCTCACCGAGTACGGGATGGTAAAGGATGAGTATGGCTCAGGGCTGCTGCCGCCTAACTCATGGTGGATGCTTCCTTACAACGTCATAGACAATACAATATGGGCAAACGACCCGAACCAGGACGCTGACGGGGCGCTCCTGCTGCTGCTGGTCTGGCTCGCGTTCGTAGCAGTACCTTGGATACCATTTGTGAACGAGCTTCCTGACAGGCTGGGCCTTTACAAGCTCTTCTGGAGAGAACGCCCTGGGCATGAGCATTATCCGAAGGACTGGGGCAGATTGTTCAGGAAGAAGCGCAAATGATATTATGTGTAAGATGTGATAAGATGGTTTTGTCCCAAATTGAAACGGAACTCTCGACAGCGCTGTTCTTCATTCTGAGCTTTTCGCTTGCATACATGCTGACGACAAAATATACACAGACCAAGCAAGGGCGTTTCCTCTTCTGGGCTCTTGGAATGTGGGCGTTTTTCATCGGAGACGTTCTTGAATTTGTATTTGCAACAGGCATCTACAGCGTCTTTCTTGCGGATATCTACCTCTTTGCGATAGCGATACTGCCCGGACTCCTGGCCATAGGCTCGATGCAGTACGTGAAGTCAGGTCTTGTTCGCCGGGGTTATTATATATTCAACATGCTCGCGGCGGTCCTGCTGCTGTACTATCTTGCTACCGAGAATGTTGGAAACATGATGGTCAGTTATGTGGTTGCAGGCATGCCGCCTATGGACGTGATCAACGCATCCACAATCATCACCGTGCCAGCCACGATAGTGATAGTGGTCGCAGCTCTTCTCTCGTACAGGCGCAAGAAGGACATATGGCTTCTGAGCATAGTGGTCGGGATACTCGGGTTTGCAATCGCGGGCAGCCTTTATGCATTGAACGTGGCACCGCTCTTGCTGTACTATGCAGAGTTTGTAGGGCTCATCTTCCTGTGGGCAGGGTTTTACAAGTCAACCTACAGATGACATCATAGATTCGCATGGCATAGCCCGCCATGCATTTTGCCTTTTGCATAAACGGATAATGGACAATCAGGCATAGATTAAAAGGATTAATGCAAATCTGTTATCATGACCACGGGGGTTTATGCAGACAGGGTTACAAAATTGTTCAGGAAGACGGTGGCTTTGGACAAGACCAGTCTTTCCATAGACAAGGGCATGAACATAGTCATAGGCCCTAACGGAGCAGGGAAGAGCACGCTGCTGAGATGCATCGGGGGATTATACAAACCGGATTCAGGAAAGGTGAGGATCTTCGGCAGTGATCCGTATTATGATGATGATGCCAGGGGCAGGGTCTCCCTTCTCTCCGATAACTATGCACTGTATGACAAGCTCTCTGTAATGAAGAACCTGCTCTTCTTCGGCAAGCTCTATGGGAACAGCAATGCTGAAACTGTTGAGATATCAAGAACATTTCTCAAGAAGCTTGATGCCTACCAGTACATAGACAAGAAGGCCGGAGAACTTAGCAGGGGTACGAAGCAGAAGATAGCCATCTGCAGGGCGCTGCTTGGAGACCCCGGCGTCTTCCTGCTTGACGAGCCTACCGCTTTCCTTGATGCAGCCTCTGCCGAGAAGGTTCACCTTATGCTTGAGGAATTTGCCTCAAACGGCAAGATAGTGATATATGCCACACAGAGGCTTAACGAGGCTGCTAGGTTCAACGCAAATCTCTTCATAATCAAGAGAGGAAGGATATCGAAGACGCTCAAACATAGCGATCTTTACGGCAGCATACTGAGAGATGCCAAGATCAACATAAAACTTGCGGATCCTGTGAATGCATCTATTGCGAATAAGGTCCCACATTTTGAAGAAGCACTGGGTTCTAACATAAGGATAAAGGTCAGGAATTACAAGGACATAAACGATTCGGTAAGATACCTTATTGACAAAGGAGCGTATATCATCAGCATAGATTATACCGAACCTCTTATAGAGGACATGTTGTGATTGGATGGATTTGAAGAAATCATATGCAGTAATGGTTAACGACCTTAGCGAGGTATTCAGCAGCAGGGCGATATACATGCCCATGATTGCCGTTCCTGTGTTCTTCGCGCTGCTCTTTCCCATACTTACATTTTACATAAGCACTTACAACCTAAGCGGCATTGCCACCCGTATAATAGGCACGGCAGAGCAGATATCCAGCACGCAGGTCAACGGCGCGGTGTTCATGTCATATTTCGCCATATACGTCCTGGGCCCGACCTTCATGACTATGCCGATATTCACCGCTTCGGTGATAGCTGCGGACAGCTTTGCCGGTGAAAAGGAGCGTAGAACCTCGGAAGCGCTTCTCTCCACTCCGATAAAGACATCGGAATTGCTTGTAGGCAAGATATTCGCTTCGCTTCTGCCAACAATTCTTTTGACTTTGGTCGTATTTGGAATATACGGATCGACGATAAATTACCTTGCATTCAAGGCCTTCGATACCTATCTGCTCCCTACAACCTCATGGATACTGATAATACTGCTATCGCCGTTCCTCTCTCTTGCAGCAATAGGAGTGGTAGTGCTTGTATCATCGCATGTAAGCGGCATAAAGGAGGCGCAGCAGATAAGCTCACTTGTAGTTCTCCCTGTATTGGTATTGCCTTTTGCCTCGATATTCGGGATATTTGACCTTACGCCAACATTCTTCTACGAATTACTTGCACTGCTGATTCTCTTTGATGCGGTGATAATATACATAGGGATAAAGAGCTTCAAGAAGGAGAATATCCTCTGATTATCTTCGTGTTCCAAACCAGTCTATGAGCAGCGCTATGAACTCCTCCTGCCACTCGGGATTTGAGAACTGGTGGTCTGCGCCTTTGATTACTACGTGCTTGAGGGATTCCGGTTTTGCCGTCTTTATTATCAATTCGATTATCCTGTGAGGGATCACCTGGTCGTGCTCCGCCGTTATGAGCAGTATCCTGTTTCTGAATGCGGATATTGAATTCAGTGCAATATTATTGCGCGGACCTTCTCCTTCTTTTGCAAGGCGCATCGATTGCATCGAATTCTTTGCCTTGCTGCTGTATTCATCAGTGTATATTGCAGGTACACGGAGCACAATTGACCCTATCTTCCTTTTTGATGCGAGTACAGATGCTAAGTACCCACCGTAACTAGTGCCCACCACGCTTATTTTGTCTTTGTCCACATTTTCCTGTGAAGCAAGGAAGTCATACGCTGCCACTGTAGCGCTAATGTTTTCATTTAATGTAACTGTTTCCAGGTTTCCTGTGCTGTTTCCATGTCCAAGAAGGTCGAATGTCAGACAAATGTAGCCAAGCTTTACAAGAGGCTCTGCCCTTTTTGCGTATCCTGATTCATTGCTTGACCATCCGTGTATGAACAGCACTGCCGGGCATTTTCCAGTTGCGTTTTCAGGAGTGAATACAGTACCGCTTACAGTGCCGTCCCCTACTGCAAAACTTATCTTCTTCGTTGGCATTTTACCATCGCTTTTACGCATGTTAAGGAATAGACACAGAGGCAGTATTTAATTCTCTCTCTTATGTCTTGCGAGAAGATTTATCATTGCGGAACATGCCCTTGCACTGTCCCAGCTGTTTAGTGCACGAAGATTGGCCACCCTGTTGCTCATCTCCAAGCTGCCTGCCATGGCCCTGGCCTTTTCCTCAGTACTTTGTAGCAGCGTAGCAAGCTTTCTGCCATGCCTCTCTGCCATTATGAAATCGTCTATAGCTTCCGATGCCTTGCCTTCCACCAGCGCATTGACTCCTTCCCTGTCATATGTCTCGAATGCTATCCTGTGCAGTTCGGTAAATTTCTTGCTACTGTATAAGGTAGTGTGTCCCAAACTAATCACTTCCAAAACAATTATGCCTTTTTTGATTTTTAAAGCTTACTTGCCATACGGCATTATACCCTAATAACGGTTTTATAGCCTTAAGGAATTGCAACTATGGGCCCGCGGAGAGTCGGACTCCAGTTGCTACCGTGTGAATTGGGCTGTCTATCTGGAGCTTTTATTATTAATCAAGAATGTCTGATTTTGATTTGTAAGTAAGCATCGATTTTATGTTTTGGGCTTTTATATTCTTTTTTAATTCTTTTTCTATGAACATAAGCGATTCACTAGCTAATCTTAATGAAGATGTATAGACTTTCGCAGTGTCGGTTGTGCCAACTAATGCAAAACATATAGGATAATCTATGGCAAAGTGTATGGGTTTCTTTTTTGCTGCGGATAGTTGATCCCAAAGTATGTTTTCGCTTACGATACGCATGTTATTTGCAATTATTATGGGATTCTGTGAAGCTTCTGCTATCATATATGCTGCATATCTTATCAAACGCGTATCATTTGCAATCTTTCCATTTCTAACCTTGCCTGCATATTCCAATAGATTTCTACAGGAATGCTCCAACATACTCTGTATATCTTCACTACTGGCGTGTATTGTTCTAATTTTATCTAAAATTCTTTTGACGTTCCCATTCTTGTCAAAAAGTATTAGGTTACTCTTAGCGCTTCTGTCATATTGCACATCCAAACCTTTTGGGGTACTATATTTATCTATTGCCATAAACCATATGTCGACCTGAATCTTATCATCGAAATAGAAAAATTTCTTAAGCTTAGATTTTGGCTTCGTTAATGCAATAATATCAATGTCACTATATGGACCTTGGTCTCCCCTAGCTACACTGCCGTTAACTATTATACCTAAAACATTAGGATCTTTTTTCAGAATATTCTCTCTTGCATGATTTAGGGCTTTATTAAAACGTTTTCTTAGCGATTCCCTATCTAATCTCATATTTTTATTCATCGTATCCCGATTCAGTGGGTCCGCGGAGAGTCGGACTCCGGTCTCTACCGTGTGAAGGTAGCGTCTTACCGTTGGACTACGAACCCATATCCTTATGTCATCCTGACGATAGTAAGCTATTTAAACCTAATCATATAATAAAATAGCGCTGTCTGTGGTTTCTTCTACAGATAGTTGTGAAAATTCCTAATGGGAATTAGATGTAGGCTTGAGCAATGCAAAGGAAGCTCGCGATACAATTGCAAAATAATTAAGTAATAACTCCAGTCGATGCTGCTGGAGGACACTGCTATCAGATTTCGACAGCCATGCAAGTCAGCTTACAGACTTCTGTGAGCGGCGTACGGCTCAGTAACGCGTGGTCAATCTACCGTAGAGAAGGGGATAACCTTGGGAAACTGAGGCTAATACCATATAGGATAGGGATTCTGGAATGAGCCCTAACTCAAAAGGTTGCGAATTGGAGCATTACCGCTCTACGATGAGACTGCGTCGGATCAGGCAGATGGCGGGGTAACGGCCCACCATACCTTTGACCCGTAGGGGATATGAGAGTAAGAGCCCCGAGAAGGGCACTGAGACAATGGCCCTAGCGCTACGGCGTGCAGCAGGCGCGCAATCTCCACAATGCGCGGAAGCGTGATGGGGGGAGTCTGAGTGATGGACTTCGGTTCATCTTTTGCCAAGTTTAGCAAGCTTGGAGAATAAGTGCTGGGTAAGACCGGTGGCAGCCGCCACGGTAATACCGGCGGCACAAGTGGTGTTCACTATTATTGGGCTTAAAGAGTCCGTAGCCGGCTAAAACCGTCTTGTGTGAAATATTGGTGCATGACGCCAATACGTGCATAAGATACCTTTTGGCTAGGGAGCGGGAGAGGTCAGGAGTATTCATGGGGTAAGAGTAAAATCCCGTAATCCTATGAAGACTACCGGTGGCGAAGGCGCCTGACTAGAACGCATCCGACGGTGAGTGACGAAGGCTAGGAGAACGAATCGGATTAGATACCCGAGTAGCCCTAGCAGTAAATGATGCAGACTTTGGTGTTGCAACTGCCACGTGTGGTTGCAGTACCGTAGGGTAACTGTTAAGTCTGCCGCCTGGGGAGTACGGCCGCAAGGTTGAAACTTAAAGCAATTGGCGGGGGAGCACAACAAGGGGTGGATGCTACGGTTTAATTGAATTCAACGTCGGGAACATTACCTGGAGCGACGGCAGAATGATGGTCAGGCTAAAGACCTTACTAGACAAGCCGAGAGGTGGTGCATGGCGATCGTCAGTTCGTGGTGTGAACTATCCGGTTAAGTCCGGTAACGAACGAGACCCTCATTTACAGTTGCCACTGGATTAGCGATAATCCAAGCACTCTGTCAAGACCGCCTTCGTTTAAGGAGGAGGAAGGAGAGGGCAACGGTACGTCAGTATGCCCCGAATCTCCAGGGCTACACGCGGCATACATAGGCTGGCACAATGGGCTGCAACTCAGAGATGAGGAGCCAATCCCTAAAACCAGTCCCGGTCCGGATTGAGGGCTGAAACTCGCCCTCATGAAGTTGGAATCCCTAGTAATCGCTTGTCACTAACGAGCGGTGAATTTGTCCCCGCTCCTTGCACACACCGCCCGCCAAGTCATCCAAGTAGGGCCTTAGTGAGGCAGCATCTTTAGATGCTTTCGAATTAAGGTTCTGTGAGGGGGGCTAAGGCGTAACAAGGTATCCGTAGGGGAACCTGCGGATAGATCACCTCAAAATACAATAAATGGATCACCTAAAAATAACCATTTCGTGTGCATAAAGCTGTTCGCGTTTTTCTGGCGCATGCTCAAGCTACATTCATATTTTTTCTTTTCATCAGCACATAGCGCAAGCCATGTTTGTTTTTAAGTTTTCTAGACGCAGATTTGTATTCGGATTCTCTTCTGCGAGCACGCATATTTAATACAGAAGCTGCATATAAGAAAGCAGTCAGGTGTATAAAATAAGTTTTGCAACACGTTCATTGTTTTTTGTACTGCTTATTTGCATGTCTGCAGGCATTGCAATGGCTTCAGGATTCGTAATCCCAAATAGCATAGTACATTATTCAAACCTTAGCATCTCCAACTCCCAGTCCTCTGCAACTGTGAAAGGTCTTCAGATAATGATCCCCTTCAATGCCCTAGCATATCAAACTTATGAGTCGAATTCCTTGAATAATATTGAATTCTTCTATACTAACAACGGCACGGTTGTACCATCATGGATGGAGGGCAACCAGCTGGACTGGTATCAGCCTGCGAATACCCTTTACACGAGCCAGAATGTAATCTTCTGGATAAAGTATGCCCCTTCGATATCGGCAGGTTCCTCTGCAGTGAATACTGTCGCTATAGGATTTGCAAGCAAAACTGTAAATCTTCTGGATAATGTTGATACTGGAGAAGCTCCGCAGCTGTCATGTTCAAATCCTGCAAATACAATAACGTGCAATTACGGCAGATATGACGATGGCAGTAATGTATTCAATAATTATTGGAATTTCTCCAGTAACAATACATGGTATAAAGGAGGACCTGGATACGGCCCTGCAGGCATAGAGTATGCAGACAATGGGATGAGAGTACAGGGATGGACATTTGACAATGTCAAGGGGATAACCGCTGTTGGGAATATAATCACGACTCTTGTAAATGCGACAGGATATTCTGGGACAACTTGGGGAGGAGCATTGATACTTTCTAACAGCAGCGGCGGAAATGGTTTTGGAGATTATCCAGGGGTTGGCAGCATTACAGGAGTATACACGTACAGCCCTGTGATAAACCTGTACCATGGCCAGTATTTTACGCATCTGCAATTGGGTTCAAACATAACTGATCTTAACGCCCCGCATACAGTAAGCATAGGATTCAACAGTTCTGGGGAGATAAATTACACCTCGATTAATTATGGGAGCAGCATGGGAAGTGAGACATCCAACATGCTTGCACTGTTTCCAACAGGCTATTATAATCAGGGAGCATATGGCACAGGTATGCTTGCATGCACCAACTTTACCATAGCGTCAGCGCATGCGGAAATAACAACCATAAAGATAGAATGCTCAGGCAGATTCAGCAATAATGGCATTTTGTATGCAGGTGAAGGAGCAGATGGATGTGGCGGTGTGAGTTCCGCAGGAGGCAATGGAGAAAATTGCATAGGCAGCATCGGCTCTTTTGGAGGAAGCGGCGGGGCAGGAGGGGGAAATGCCACTCTTGGACTCATAGGAGGCTATGGAGGAAATACGCTTGCTAATGGAGGCATAGGAAGCACAGGTGCAGGCGGGAACGGAGCTGCTGCCCGGGCGCCATCTGTGATAGATGCTGCAAATGTTGCCTTGTGGGGAGGTTCACCTTCAACATATTTGTCAAGCGGAGGCGGTGGAGGGGCTGCAAATGCTGGAGGAGCAGGAGAAGGAAGTTCCCAGGGATTGTTTATAGAGGGGAAGGCAGTTAATGCCGGAAATGTAATTGCAAGGCCTGGATTTAACGTAGGTTCCGGGTCAGGAGGGGCAGGAGCAGGAGCGTTGCTTATAGCATATGGAAATGGAGGGTATACTCCTGGAACTTATAACTTGTCAGGAAGCAGCGGAGGGGCTGCCGGGTCAGGCTGGGCTGCAGGCGGGAACGGAGGCGGCGGGCAACTTATCACTTATGATTATGGATCTAATTCCGTGCCTGTAAACGTTATTTTCCCAAAACAAACAACAACATATCCCATATTAGCTTCGTATCAAGGAAACGCATCTTATTATTACTTATATTCCAGATATATGCCACCGCTTGGCAGGATGCCTTCAGTAAGTTTTAGTAGCGCGCACATCACCCCATCATGTTCGGCATTCATCACAGATCCATCCAATAGCGTAGTTGATGTTGGACAGTATGAATCCTTCACTGTTTCAGAGGGCAATTGCACGGCTCCGTACACATACAACATATTGGTTTCTAGCAGTGCAAAGCCTTCAGTTACAATACACGATTATTTGGTAACCGGGAGCAGTTCAAGATCCATAGTTTATTCGTTTCAGACAAATACTCTTGATCAGTCAAATTCTCCCGAAGTTGCAAACGTTATTGTAACCTCAGGCAGCAACTCAGTCGTATCGGCATATTCTTCTTCTTTTTATGTAAATCCACCATTATCTTTCGTGAGCCTGTCTTCTTCTCCCACGCTGCCTGTAACAGAATATACTGGAAATGCAGTAAAGTTCACTGCAAACATAAGCGGAGGCTCTGCCCCTTATTCCTACAATTTCCTTATTTATAATATAACAACTGGGAGCATAGTTGGCAATTACCTGGCATCCAACTCTTCTACAAGCAACACCGTTTCATGGCAGATACCTTATTCGGTAGGGAACAATGCCCTTGAAGTAAATGTAATAGTGAGTGATGGGAGCTATGGAGGGGCTGAAAAGGTAAATAGCACATATATCAAACCGCTTTATACCAAAAGCATCGTTTCTGTTACAAACGTATTTCCAGATTCCTGCATCTCGAACGGCGGTTGCGCAGTTACAGTAAGCGGCGCAGGATTTGAGAATGGGACATCTGTTATTTTCGGCAGCAACAGCGTAAATGCAATCAATGTTACAAATTCCAGCAGCATGCAGGTAACGGTACCTGCAGGTACTGTGAACAGCATTGTTGATGTGAGTGTAAAGAACCAGTTTGGCTCAACTGCCACTTGGAACGGCACATTCTACTACGGATGGATATTTATCTCTGATAACTTCTCCACTGGCAATTTTAATGGATGGAATGAAACTGGAAGCTGCTGCGTCACAGGAGGTAGTTTGTATGTTGTATCGGGTGGTCAGACAACATTCAGCAATACTTTGACACCTGCGCCCATATCAGGCAATACAGAAGCCATGATATGGTATCCATTCAGGCAGGGGATTGTGGATATAAATAGTACTAAGATGACGCTTGTAAGCGGCAATCCTTTTTCCCCAGGATGGGATTCTAATAATGGCGGTAGTGTTTATCTTGGAGGTTATTATGGCATAGTGACGAATAATGCAAGTGTTCTCCACTGGTTATATGGCAGTAAATTCTTAACTAATGGCAATTGGGCTGGAAACAATATTACTATCTTTGAAGCGCGCAAGACAATAGCTTCAGTAACAAATTCGATATCGATGACATTGACAAGTTCTGCAGGAGGAAATAGCGGATACTTCCTTGCGGATAAATGGTGGGAAGGGTTACAACAAAATATCGAATCATGTGCAAGTTCAACAGAATGCACCCTTACAAGTAATGTAGGGATAGAAAATAATATACCTTATATAAGCGGAACAGATGATATAAATAATTTCTTTGGACAATCCTTCCTTAATAATGGACCTACAACCATGTTCGTAAGGGGCTATGTATACTTCCAAGCACCTACCCATGGGGGAGTGTATGGGCAGAGAAAGGTATACTACCTAAAAAATGAGTGCGGCGGCTCTTCAGGCCTGCCTTGTATAGGGATAGCATATATACTCAGCAGCTTTGTTTACAATCCGGAATATGGAAATGTTAGCATAAATGGCAATTCTGTAACTCTATTGTCTGGAGACGGATTCCCAACTGACGGAAGTTGGAATGGTAAAGGAATACTGATAAATGAAAGCACAAACTATACTATCGCTTCCGTTAAGAATGGAACATACCTTACACTTACATCAAATGCAGGAAGGTATACCGATGTAGGATATCAATCGTTAGCTAATGATATAGCTCTTACAAGCGATCTTCAATCCAATATCAACCCCGCTACGGGAAATTTGACAGATAGTGACCATTATATGGCCGTTCCGTACCTTAACTTCAATCAGTGGTACGAGATACAGGTAGAGGCGGCGCTTAACACCCCTGGAGAAGCAAATGGTTATGTGAACGTTTGGATTAATGGCAGGTATAGGCCAGATCTGTCATTGTCCGGAATAGAATGGAGAAACTCAAGTAATGATGGAGGATGGCAGTATGTTGAAATAGGAAGGCAGCTTGATGCGGGCAATGGAACTGCTAGAACTGCCTGGACTAACGAATATAGATTCTGGGATGACGTAGCACTCTCTAATGCCGATACCCCAACACCTGTTCAGCTCCAGCCTATAAATACAACATTTAAAACGACAACTACTATTTCAGTATCTTCAACCTCTTCTACAACAACTGTTGGGACCACATCCCCGACAACCATGCCTGTAACCACGGTTACATCAAGTGGAAATAGTGGTGGCGGAGGGGGAGGAGGGGCTGGAGGCGGTGGAGGATCCGGAGAGCCAGTGGTATTGGCATATAACACCTCTTCGTTTAATGGGTGGAAAATACTTAACTTTACACAGGACAATTCTGAGAATCTGGTGATAGGCGGAAGATTATTTGGAATAACCTTGAATTCCATATCGCCCACATTGGTAGATATTACCGTGAATGGGGTGGCGTATACGCTGCATGTCGGCACACCTTTGGCAATAGGCAGTAATTACTACCTTAATCTCAGTTCGATATCTTATCTCCCAATACTGGAGACTGCTTCTATTGAGTTGTATGTTAACAATACGGCGTCAAAGACCGTATCCTCAAGCAATTCATCTTCACAGAATTACAACGTATCCATAAGCCTGAATGGCAGCAGTTTTGCTTCTGGAAGTTCACAGTACATAACGGCGCGGGTGGCAGACCCTTCAGATACGGTTGCAATATACACGAATGGTGTTCTCCAGGCAGAAGGTGAAGGAAGCGCAACATTCAACATCAACGTACTTTCAAAAGGGAATTATACCCTGCAGGCATGTGATATAAGTGTATCTCCCAGAGCCTGCAGCGCTATAGAGAAGTTCTCCATACTTGCACCTTCTACTGCTGCCACGACTACCATATCCCAGGTCACAACTGTTGGCCAGACAAACACCTCATCTTCAACGGCATCTGAAACTGATGATATAGTACTGATGGTTGTTGCCACGATTGCAATAGGAACAATAATAGCATTCACGTTGCGCTACCGCAGGCATATGGGAAAAATGAGAGGCAATGACGGTGCAGGGCCTGAGCATGGCAGATTAACATACTCTTCTGAACAGCCTAAACAGGTTAACCGGGCAGAAGAGCCTAAAGAAACAGGACCAACGCCTCCGGATGTAATTGGACAGCAGAATGAGGATAAACCTGATGAAAGTGCTGCAGGAACTTCTGCAGAACCTACAGGAGCAAAACAAGATTAATGGAACAGAAATGGCAGACAGATCATTGCGCTGTTATTAAAAGTTCATTGACTGACTGCCATGCTCGCTTCTATCCGATCAAAAAGACGTAGTATTAGCTTGATTTAAATAACGTAGTGGTTATTTGTAATCATGAAAGTAAAGCTTGGGCCTAGTGCATATTACATCGCAGGTCTCTTATCCAAAACAAAGGAGGAGAACAACGCAATAGGAGTAAAGACAGGGATGCCGGAACTTGAGGAGCGTTTTGTTGAGATAGCGATAAAGGATTTCAAGATAGATTCAAAGAAGATACTCTTTGAGAAAGGTGAAAGGCACGTGCATGTTTACTTTTATCATTCGCAGATAGCGAAACAGCTGAAAGCGGTGATAAAGAGTTCTACTAAGATCTTTACAAAGAGGGATATCAAATCGGCGAGCTATCTCGCAGGCATATTTGATGCTGCCGGGCATGTAGGTAGGAACGAATTCAAGATAAACGGGCTGACAGCTGCGGATATTATGGTTCTTGAAAACCTCGGAGTGCATACGCATGGAGACAAGATAGTAAATATCGGTAGTTTTGTGCAACTGGTTAAAGACAGGAGCGTGATACTGAAACAGCGAAACCTGTAGTCCTTCTACAGCGGTTCGTTTTTTGTCTAATTAACAGATGTTGTTTAAATATGACTTTTGTCATTATTTATCTCTGATTTAGAGGGTGTGAGCTATGAGCATCATAATGATAGACTTCAAGAATAAGAGGCGTGTAGCTAGTCTTCTAGATGCTCATAGGAAGGATGACAGTGAGGAAAAGGAGAGAAAGACTGAGAGGCATGCGGCTTTTACGGGATTTGTGGCTGGGACCTTGATGGCAGTTGCAATAGCGGTGGGAGTGCAGGACATGCACGATGCGAATCATAACTGGCAGGCGGCCAGAAATAATAATACGGAGTATAGCGTGACGAAGACGGGCAGCTTTAGGGAGCGCTATATGCAGAGGAACCTTTTAGGCACATTAAACCTTGAGGACTCAAGATATGGAGTGTCATTTAATTGGGCAGGATATGAAATAGACGGCAGCAATGGTGCCTTTAAAGGCGTATCTGCGTCCTTCACGGTGCCTACGGCAATGTGGGATGGAAATAAGGCAATAGATATGTGGACTGGGCTTGGAGGTAGCCCCTCAGAGGGACTGATACAGGCAGGAGTGGAGGTTTCAGGAAGTAAGGTGTTTCCATGGGTAGAGGAACTCCCGAAAGCCCAGAGCAGGATATCGGGGATCGAAATAAGCTCGGGAGACAGCGTAAGCGTAAGCATAGATAGCAGGAACAAAAGCGGAATTGGAAATTTGTGGACCATTAGCATTGTAGACAATACCACAGGTAAAAGGTTTTCCGAGACTCTTGATTATAAAGTAGGTACAAAATCTGCCGAGTGCATAGTTGAAAGCCCAAGAACGGATATAAGGGCAGGCGGCCCTATCCTTAACAGAATGCCTGATTTCGGCACCGTGAGCTTCGGTTCATGCGTCCCTGTTTTTACAAAACAAGGGGTTAAGGATGCAGAGAGTACAATGGACAGGGAGAGTGATTCGGTAAAGGTTATGCGCATGTACATACTTAGGAGAGATGGCAGACTGGCAACAAGCATGTCTGGGATAGGCAGCCGTGGAAGTTTTGACGTAAATTATATTCCAGGACCTGAATCAAAAAGAGTATGATCCATTTCTGCTAGAAAGTACCTTCGGATAAACTGCGCGTTTCCTTTATCTTTGCAGTAAAAAGCAAATGGGCCCGGAGAGATTTGAACTCTCGGCCTTTCGATTATCAGTCGAACGCTCCGACCAGGCTAAGCTACGGGCCCTTAAGCGCTTATAGTATGTGCATCTTCCTTTTTATCCTTTTTCAATTCTCTTGAGGCGAGCTCCAGGTCGCTTTTCAGCATGTGCTCGTTCTTTGGGAACCTCAAAATTGCAGATGGGTGAAGTGTTATGATATACCTGATCCCATTATTTTCCATTATTTTGCCCCGGTTATCTGAGATGGAGTCTTTCCCGAGTATTGCCTTTGCGGCTACTCTCCCAAGCAAAACCACATACTCTGGTTTGATTATTGAGAGTTGTCTCTCTATGAAAGGCCTGCAGAGTGCAATCTCATCTTTAGAAGGCTCCCTGTTCTTCGGCGGGAAGAACTGGACCACGCTTGTAATATAGGCATTCTCCCTGCCTATTCCGCTCTCTTCAAGAAGCTTGCTCAGAAGTGCGCCGCTCCTTCCTATGAATGGCCTCTTTTGTATATCCTCATTGGCACCTGGAGCCTGGCCTATTAGCATTATCCTTGCATTCAGCGGGCCCTCCCCCGGCACAAAGGTCTTCGAAAGAGACCATCCTTTGATGCTGCCCGGAAGCCTTGAATACTCTGAATTTAGCGTGTGCATCTCCTCATATCTGTCTATGTAATCCCTTATATCAGGAAGTATGTGCAGCATCTCCTTGTGTTTTAGAAGTTCGCCTGCCTCATTGACAGGACACCACAGGTATGCAATATGCTCCTCTGATATTCTTACTTTTTGGTCTCCACTCTTTGCCAGGAATAATCTCACGTGCTTCGACACCCTTTCCTTATGGTCTTCAAATATGTAATGTATGGATGTGCTGAAATACGGGAAGAGATTGACAGCAAGCCCGGTTTCCTCCTTTATCTCACGCAGGGCTGCTGCTTCTTCAGATTCCCCTCTCTCCACATGCCCTTTAGGGAGATCATATGCCTCTCTTCCCTCCTTTTTAAGCAGAAGAAGGCTTATCCCAGACGGATCGGACCGGTATATTATGGCTCCTGCAGAATACTCTGACCTCATCATCACACCAGAGAGCTGTATACGCAGTATCTTCCGTTTATCTGTGCCATTTCCACCGGATTGTATGCAACTGGATTGAATACGTTTAACAGGTATGAATGCCAGTCTATAGGCTGGCAACTATTAACGCGTATTGCGGAAAATACTCCTTGCGGCATGATTACATACTCCTTTATCTCCGTGTAGCTGCCGGGGCTTATCTCATAGACGCCTGAGCTCTGGAAGACGTAGAGCTCTGTCGAGTTGGAATGCAATTGATAATAGGTGGTGGTGAAGCCGGAGCTGTTTATGAAAGTGAACTGCTCAGTGGAAGATGAATTTCTAAGAAGATTCATTATCGGATTGTCATAAGGTCTTGTGAGGATTGCAAGAGTGACGTTCCTGTCGGTGGTGGTCCTGTTGTACAGGTAGAGGGCGGCTGCGCTGTTGTTCGCATATATGAGTATCTCGCTGGTGTAATTTCTCATTTTTATAGCGTTGTTGAAGTATTGCACAGTATTGTTCTGGGAAAAGTTAAACTGGCGGTTTATGCTGAGGTTCATCGGAGATATGTAGGTGTTGCCATAGCTGAACATCGCATAGTAGGTAATTGCAAGAAGGATAGCCGCTGCAAGAGCATACCTGTATTCCCTTACCTTCTTTCCCTTGACGTTGTTGAATGTTGGAACCTCAAGATTGAACTTTCTCGCGGCGAGCAGCATCACTATTATGGTCATATAGAATAGCAGTACTCCGACGAACAGATGAACTGTTATGAGAGCCTGGGACGGGCCATATGCAAACCATAATGCGGTTATTGCAGACATGCGGATTATATTCAGTATCAGGAGAAGCGCTATGCCTGAGGCAATCCATACGCATCTGCTCTTATTAGTGCCATCATAGAAGTATGCTATAGGCACAAGGAGGAAGAGCAGGCCGAGTATCGCACCTAGGCCTACACAGGACTGGCCGATCCCTATGCTTAGGCCATTGAGGGTTAATGTTATAGGCGGGGAGAAATTTATTGCAGGTATGAACACTTTTGCTATATCATACACTATAATGCTGTTGATAGAGGTGAATGCCTGGTTCTGCAGAAGCAACGGCAGAAGGACTATCGGAGACGTAAATATCGAGTATATGATTACGGATCTGAACCGTTTCAGGTTCTTTGTCCCGAATGCGAGTATTGCCAATGCAGCCACCGATACCGGCATCAACAGGAAGCCTATGCCGTATGCCGAGAATTCGAATGAGAGGGCAAACTTGGTATATTCCGTAATTATGATGCCGATTGCAAAGAGAAGAACGCCTATTGCGATATCCTTGGCTTTCACTTCGGGAAGTATCTTCTCCTTTAGCTTGAATATGAAGAATATCGGTAGCATCAGCACAGGTATGATCATGTAAGTGGATGGATCGGTGTCGCTTATCCCGGGCTGCACTGCGTTTATGTATGCAGCAATTATGACCAGGAGTGCGGCAACGACTATCGCAGTAGACCATAATCCTGACTTTTTCATCAGAAGCACCATTTGTCCTCAGCCGATATGGACTTCATCATATCTCAGCAGTTACTCTTGTCTTCACAGGACAGTATTTAAAGGTAGGGAAAGATTATATACTGTCCGTTAATCTCTGGCGGGTTCTTTGATGAAAGGTTTCAGATATGTCAACCATACTGCAGATATGGCATTCGTTGCGAATGGGAAAAGCGTCGAAGAGTGCATAGAGAATGCATGCTCCGCAATGCTAAATGCGATGCTGGACCTTCCGAAGATTAAAGGCATAAAAGCTCCGGCAAAGAGCATAGTCATAAATGAGAGCTCCGACAGGATAGAGTATTTAATCTGGTTCACCCTCGAGCATGTCCTTGAAGAGGTTGATGAGAAGGCGCTGAATGCCTTTGAGTTCAGGGTGGACAGGCTTGTTGAAGGCAAGAGCAAGATTAGCCTTCGCGGCAGGCTTTATTACAAGGATGAAAAAAAGGACTGCAGGCTGTTGAGCATAAAGGCAGTAACTCCCCATGGGATGAAAATGGTAAGGAAGGCGGGAAGATTCAGCATTAAGGTAACCGTCGATATATAGAGTGGTTTTATTTCAGAGAGAATAAATAGCTTATTTACGAGGATCCACAAGCGCTATGACCTTATGAATCACCTCTTCAGCCTCGGGACGGACAAATTATGGCGAAGAAGGGCAGAGATCCTTGCACTCTCCAAAAGCCCCTGCACAGATATTATCGACATAGGGGCAGGCACCGGCGATCTTTCAATAGGGATTGCGCTGCGCGCAAGAAGGGATTCAAGAACAGTGCATATTGAAGCTGTTGACATGAACAGGAAGATGATGGGCATAGGGAAGAAAAAGGCCGCGTCAAGGAATATCAGGAACATAAGATTTGCTGAGGGAGATGCATTAAGGATGAAGTATGCGGATTCTTCCTTCGATGCAATGGTGTCCTCATTCATGCTAAGGAACCTTGATGATTTTGGCAGATTTGCAAAAGAAGCACATAGGGTAGTCAGGCCCGGAGGGAGGATAATACTGCTCGATATGGCGATGCCTGACGGCCCTTCGAAGTATCTCTTTGCGGCGTATTTCAGAATTATGCGGATCGTAGGGAGAATCGTTGATAAGGAAGCCTATGAGTGGCTTACCAGCAGCATCACAGCATATGATAAGGAAGAAGCTGCACGGACTCTTAGAAAGAGCGGATTCGGCAATGTCAGCATAGAGAGTGTATTCCCGGGAGTGGCCTTCATCATACTTGGCACACGTCAGTAAGAGGAGAGCATCCCCGCGTATCGCGATAGCATATCCCTTATCCTTCTGTCCTTTATGCCCGATAGCCCATCTGCAGCATATCTTTCCATTATGGATTCGGCCTTATCTGCGGATGCCTTATTGTCCATGCCTTCATTTTTTGCTATTGAGAAGACAATGTTTGGCTTGCGGCGCCCGGCCTTGTCTTCAGACTTGTAATCCGATAGGTCATCCTTTATCTGGAATGCTATTCCGAAGTTTATCCCGAAATTGTAGAACTCCTTTGCACCCCTGCTCTTAAGATGTATTGGCACGGAGGAACATGATGCACCTATGAGGGAAGCGCTCTTCAATCTGGCTATCTCAAGGTACTGGTTTAGGTTAGGAGTCTTGCCCTCCTTATAGAATGAGTAATCCAGAAGCTCGCCTGCACACATTTCAAGCGCAGCGTTTGCCATTGAGTCCATGACCTGCTTCCCGTATTCCGATGAGAACTGTATTGCTTTTGATATGAGTGCGTCTCCGCCGAGTATCGCAGGCTCTACGCCATACTTTACATGGACCGAAGGTACGCCTCTCCTGACTCTATCCTTGTCTATTATGTCATCATGAACCAGTGAAGAGGTGTGAAGAAGCTCCGCAGCAGTTGCCAGATCGACATACTCCTTAGGATCCGCGCCTATCGCATAGGCTGAAAGAAGAACCAGTGTTGGCCTGAGATACTTGCTCTTCCTGCCGAGTAGATGCGCAGATGGCATGTAGAGCTGGCTGTTAACGAAATCGGCCTTATCAAGCAATGCTATTTGCCTTTTTACTGCTGATATTGACCTTGAAACGCTTGTTGGAACGGATATTGCCATAAGTATCAGTTGTTTGCTAATTAATATCTTGCAATTAGTTTATAATTCATGTTGTCTTTCCTAAATTCCCAATGCTTATCTTATCCCCTTGCCTTATTCCAGAGGAACCGGCAACTCCGCTGCAGAGCTCTATGACATACATCGCAGGCTTTGAAGGAGAGTAGCTCCTTGCTCTGAATATTGATTTTGCAGGGCGTGCGTCCCTGGTTATATCCACTACGCGAAGCTGCTTGTCCAGCCATATGAGGTCTATGCTGAACCGCATGTTTAGCATCCAGAAAGCGTACCTCCTTTCAGAATCGAATATGAAGAGCATGCCTTTTGCTTTTTGCATGGATCTCCTGTACATGAGGCCCTTTGCCCTTTTGTAAGAGTCATCGGCTAATTCCAGATCGACCTTCAGCCTGCCGATCCTCGCCTGCGAGCGCTTGTATCTGCCATCGGAGAAAAGCTTGAGAAATTGAAGGTATAGGCTCTCCAAACTATCAGCCAACTATCGAGAGGCTCTGCTCTCTCATGAACTGCTGCAGATAAAACTTGCTGCCTGTGCCTTTGCCAGTAAGTCCGCTGCCCTTCCAGCCTACGAAGGTATGCAGGCCGACTATCGCTCCGGTCGTTGCGCTTGTCTCCCTGTTTATGTATACTACTCCTGACTGTACGGCCTTTGCATAGTCTCGTATCTCGCTCTTTTTCATGCTGTACATCCCTGCAGTAAGTCCATACTCGGAATCGTTTGCCTTCTCTATGGCTTCCGGCAGCTTCTTGTAAGTGTCTACCAGCAGAAATGGAAGGAAGAGTTCCCTGTGAAATAGCGGGTTTGAGTGATCGGCCTCCGCGAGTACAGGTTCCACATATATTCCGCTCTGCGAGCGGACGATGTTTCCGCCGTATATCAGTCTTCCGGTCTTGCTTATCTCATCCACGCATTGCACGTATCTCTTCAGAGCGCTTTGGCTTATCAGAGGCCCAAGGTAGTTCTCCTTTTTGAGAGGGTCGCCTATCTTCAGGGCGCGTATGTTGTCAAGCATCTTTGAGACAAGCTCCTCCTTTACCGTTTCCTGCACGTAGACGCGTGAAGCTGCACTGCACTTCTGCCCGCAGTAGCCATATGCTGCACTTACTATGCCTGAGGCTGCGGCGTCAAGGTCCGCATTCTTCGATACTATTACCGCATTCTTGCCTCCCATCTCAACTACAAAACTCTTCTGCATGCCTGCTGAGAAGCTCTTTGCGATCATGGATAAGCCGGTGCTCCTTGATCCGGTGAAGACTATCCCGCTGACCTCTCCGCTCATCACAAGTTCGTCGCCTACCTCCGAGCCCGGTCCGGTAACATAGTTGAAGACTCCCGGAGGGACTCCTGCTTCTGCAAATATACGGTATATCTCAAGCCCCGTCATCATAGTCATATTGTCGGTAGATGAGGGTTTGAAGACAACGGTATTGCCAGTTATAAGGGCCCCGGAAGACATTCCTACAGATATGGAAATGGGGAAGTTGAACGGGGCTATGACGCCGAATACACCGTAGGGTTTCATGGCTATCGTTACCTTCTCAGCCCTGCCCGGCGCTCCCTGAAAGGCAGCTTTGACATGGACTTTGCTCTCGGTAAGCTTTGTCTTTCTCGCATATCCCTTGTTCCTCTCAAGCTCGACAGAATAGTAATTGAGGAAGTCTATCGCCTCGTCAACCTCGCCTATTGACTCGTATCTTGTCTTACCGTTCTCTATGCTCAGTATCGCAGCCACCCTGAACTTGTTCTTTGAAAAAAGCTCTGCCGCTTTCCTGAAGATGCTTATACGATCCCTGTAATCTGTCTGCGACCAGCTTGCAAATGCCTCGGATGCGGCCTTTATCGCAGCTGATGCCTGTTCCCTGCTTGCCTTCTGGAACTTGCCTATAAGAATGCCGTCTATCGGAGAGTACTCGGATATCTCCTCGCCGGAGTAGACATCTTTCCCATTTATGTATAACGGGTGCCTCTTCCCCAGAATATTCCTTTTTACCGAGTCTACAGCCTCATCAAAAAGCCTGTCGAACTCCTGCTCCCTGCCGGATTCTGAGAGCCTCTTGAAAGTAGATTCGTTCCTGAAGACAAACATAGAAACCTATATGATTTTGATAAAAAATATATAAAAGGTAGCATAGGAACAGGGCTTTTCAACAGCAAGGTATTTATTTTATCGTTGCATTGGTTATTCATGGCGATCCAGGGAATGATTGAGGAAGCAGAGCAGAGGATAGACGTTGTCAGCCTCGTCTCAAAGGAGCCTACGTGGAAGGAGCTCCTCATAGAGCTTGTTGATAAGAACAGGATCGACCCGTGGAACATGGATATAGCGCAGATAGTTGACAATTATATGGAGGCTATAAAGGGGATGAAGAGCCTCGACCTCAAGGTTCCTGCAAACATAATGCTTGCCGCTTCAATACTGCTCAGGATGAAGAGCGCTTTGCTTGTGATAGCTCCAGAGGAGCCGGAGCCTGAACCGTATTATGAGAGCAGCGGCATAGAGAGGATAGAGGTAGAGCCTCTGAGCTTCAGATCAAGACTGCCCCCGAAGAGAAGGGTATCGCTCGATGAGCTCATAGCAGCCCTTGACGAAGCCATGAAGATAAAGGAGAGGAGAAGCTCGATCGCGTCTTTCGTCAGGCCGCCGATATCGTTTGAGGTGGGGAGCACCGATATAAAGGCAGATGCGGAGAAGGTCTATTCATACATAAAAGAGAGTGCTGATTCTGAGAATGTTGCCCTTTTCAGCTCCCTGGCCAAAGGCAGTGTGAACAATATCCTTCTGGGCCTTTTCATACCTATGCTATATCTGGCAAGCGAGGGCAGGATAGGCATTCGGCAGGATAAATTCTTTGACGAGATATTCATAACTGTAAATTAAAAGGTGGGAGTATGGATCAGGATAACGAGTATAAAAAATTCATCGAAGCCGCTTTGTTCATGTCTTCAAATGCATTAGGGGCAAAGGAGATATGCAGCATTACCGGGATAGCCTCTCCAGGCATGGTGAACAAGCTGCTCAAGGATCTCCAGAATGATTATCAGGTAAGGGACAGCGCGATTGAGATAATAGAGATAGATAACAAATACATGCTTAGCCTTAGGGAGCCTTATTCCAGAAAAGTAAGTTCGATGGCGACAGCTCCGGATATAAGCAGGGGTGCATTAAGGGTTCTTGCATATATCAGCAAGAACAACGGGGTTATGCAGAGCTCCCTGGTTAAGTCCTTCGGGTCAGGAGTGTACGAGTACACTAAGGAACTGGATGAGAAAGGATTTGTAGAGCGCAAGACCGTGGGAAGGAGCAGGAAGCTCATGGTGACGAGCAAATTCAGGGAGTACTTCAGCGCATGACTCAGTATTTAGGATGCTTCTCGGTTATGCCTGATTTATAGTTGGCATATAGCGCCGCTACGAAAAGATATGATGAGAGCCTGTTCACGTATTTTCTGGCAGTATCGTCTATTTGATACCCTTCGGATGCCTTTACAAGGTCCCTCTCCGCTCTCCTTGCGGTGGACCTTGCAAGATGCAGGCTTGCCGCACCTTCACTGCCTCCTGGAAGAACAAACTCTTTCAGATCAGGCAGCTCTTTTGACATGCGGTTTATGCTCTCTTCGAGCCGCTTCACAGCGCCTTCATTTAGTACTGCCTTATCCAGACTTGGATTGGACAGGCTGGCAAGATTCGCGCCTATTATGAAAAGGTCGTTCTGGATTGATTCAAGCTCGCTTTTTACAGATTGCTCTTCAACCTTGCAGCAGGCCACTCCTATCGCGCTGTTCAATTCATCGACAGCGCCTATCGCCTCTATTATGGCACTGCCCTTTGACACCCTGTTGCTGGAGATTATACCTGTATCTCCGTTATCCCCCGAACCCGTATAATATTCTGGCATACTTTACTCGCGCCTCTGGTCCTTAATATGCTTGCCGCCCTTCTTTATGGCCTTATCCGCTTTCATCTCGATTTCTGCGCTTTTAAATGCATCGTCCCTGAATGTGCCGACCTCTGCACGGGTTATTTCCATGTGGTCCTTAAGCATCTTTGGCTTCTCCACGTAACTTATGCCTGATCCCTTCTCAACGTGCCCAGGTATGCTCTCCGGAGCCGCTATCACGCATGCGCCCATTGCGCAGTCGACCCCCCTCACGCTCATGGCTTCGGACATCCTTTGGAGAATGGTCCTTACATTTTTTTGCACTTTTTCAGGATTGCCGCTTGGAACTGTCGCTATGACCACGAATTCGTCGCCTCCTCGCCTGTAGCTGCCATCGAATTTGTATATTGAATCCTCGCTTCTGGTAGTCTCTTTTATCGCATCGGCAGCGTTGATGATGAGTTTGTCGCCTTCTGCATAACTTTTGTTGTCGTTCGTTGCCTTGAGGTTATTCAGGTCTATCACTATCAGTACAAGATTGAGATCATGCCTCATTGCTGTTCCGAATGCCCTTGGGAAACCTATGTGATTGAATACTTCGACTCTCTCCAGCCCCGTTAGCCCGTCAATATGTGCGAACTTCTTCAGACGGTGGTTATCGTCTTGGAGCCGCTTGTTTTCCTTTTTTAATGTCTCGTTTTCGGCTGAAAGTGCCTTTATGTACTGTTCAGACTCGTGCTGACGCACTGCAGCATCCGCAACTGTCTCTATAAGTTTCTGTTTGTCAGAATTCAGAGCTGCCGTTTCATCCACATTGCTTCTGTGTGAGATTCTAAGCTCATCCTCAAGTTGCTTTATTGTCTCCCTGAAAAATAACCTTTCCTGGTTGTGTGGCGAGAGGTGCGTCCTGTCTGCGTGTGCGCCATGCTGGTTTGTTGCTCTGGTCTTGCAATCCGTGCCTCTCCCTTCTGTTGCATCATGTGGTGTTTGCTTCTTTGTTGTCATTTTAACAATTCCTCAGTTTAATATGTATTATCATGAAATATGTAAAACCCGGTCGCCTGCTGGTCCTAAAAGGACAAAAATAAAGCAGATGAGATGGAGTGGTGGGTTGGTTGGGGATACAAGAACAAGGCCCTTTCGGGCTTGCGTCCATCTCATCTGACTGGAATAGATATGAAATATTTAGTATATATAAACGAGCCCTTCCATGCTGCCTATAAATAGGGTTTATCCTTTTTGAATAGGCATATTTCCATCTTTTACCCTATTTATTAATTAAAATCTGGTGCTTCATTACCCATCTACCTTGTTATTATCCGAAGGGCATATTTCAAAGTGTTACTTTTAAATATTAGTAGGCATAAGGTAATATCAGGTGGAGTTTTTGCCTAAGAAACTGCCTGAGAATATAGATAGAGCCGTTAAGAGGATCAGGAAGGAGTACGGCCATTATGTAGAGGCGAAAATGCTCAGGGGCAGATACAGGCTCTTCCAGGCCACAAGCGTGTACAATCCTGAAAAGGGCAGGTCCGACAAGATAACAAAGTATTTGGGGTGGTTCACCGATGAAGGCCTGCTGATACCTGCAAACAGGAGGGATCCTGGTTCAAAGGAATTCATTGAACGCGAGCGCGAGGAGAAAGAGAGGATAAAGGCATTGGAAGAATCGGTAAAGAGCCTTGAGCAGAAGCATGTTGAAGAGAGCGTGCGCAAACGGGAGACTGAGAAGCATGAGATGAACATACTGAAGGCACTTAGCATGGATGCACGCTCCACGATACCAGAGCTTGAGAAGGCTACGGGCATAAAGAGCACCGCGGTCAGCTACCATAAGAGGAATCTGGAGAGGAGATACAATATCAAGTATACGCTCGAGATAGATATAGAAAAGTTCGGATACATAAACTACGTCGCATTTGCAGATTTTAAGGACAAGAAACCCGCATATAAGGAGATGAAGGGAGAGCTCGAGAAGCTTCCTTACGTACAGGCGGCGATGACCACGAACGGTACGCATGACATGGTAATCTTCCTTGTTGTCGAGGCTACGAGCAACGCAAGAGCCACTCTTTATCAGCTCACAAGGCATGCCTTCCCCTCATATGACATAGAATGGACGATGTCGCCGATCTACTTCAGCAAGGGATTTGTGCCACTGCGTGATGAGTTCTTCGATATGCTCAAGGACAAGATATGGACAAGGACCAGGGCGAGGCCACGGCCCGGGCATGACCAGATAACCGTGGTGGAGTATGATGTGCTTAAGGCTATGAACAGGAATGCTTCCTCCGATTTTGCTTCCATAGACAGGGCAATAGGTGCGGAAAGGGGCAGATCGAATTATGCTTATCACAGGCTTCTCGACAGAGGCATAATAAAGCGTGCCACGATAAACATGGAGAACCTTCACTCGAAATTCGACGTGCTTCTTGTAATGGACATAGTGAACATGAAGAAGTGGGAGCCCGCAAGGACGGAACTTCTCCTTGATGTTATAAGATGGAATAAGCGGCATTCTGACAAGTACTCTTTCGCATGTGACATAATGGCCCCGAAAGGGATGCTTGCGCTTACCCATGTTTTCGAGGGAGAGGATTTGGAAGAGGCCTCGGGAGAGCTTGCAGGAAAGATGACAGGCGCAAAGATAGACAGTATGATAATTACAAAAACGCTGATAGGCTCTGCTGAGAACAGACTGTACGATCAGGAGCAGACTGTGCAGTATGAGATATTGATATCAGATTACAACTACACTCAGGATATGATACGCAGGGCTCTTGGCAACTGATGGATCAACCGGCCACTCCTCCTCCCATTTCGCCTAGCATACATATCATTTTATTAGTGATATTTAGTTTTAAAAATCTTTTGTACATGTTTTTTACCATTCGTCTCTTTTCCAGTGCCTGCCTCCGAGTTTTAAATCTATCCTGCATATCAATATTGCCATTTAATATGTGGATAACTGAAGCAGAGTGTTTGGATGAGAGAGGAGCTTGAGAAGATATCCCTCGGGAAGCTGTTCAGCATACTTACCGAGTCTATGACCAAGATGGTCGACGGACTCAGAGGGCTCGTGAGCAGCAACAACCGGGTTGAAGACAGGGAGATAAGGGAGCTGAGGGAGCACATAAAGGAAAGGCTCGACAAAGGGGAGGAGCAGGTTGACAACCAGAAGATACTTAAACTGCTTAATCTGTTCTCGGAGAACAAGGAGGTAATCGAGTTCATAAAGGAAGAGACTGAAGAGTGGCTGGAGCTTGTCGAGGCCATTGAGAAGCATGTCGAATCCGGTGGGAACAAGCTTACGAAAAGCGAGGAAGAGGAGATAGAGGAGCTTAAGCTCCTTACAAAGAAGATAAGCAGCGCCTTGCGTAGCGAGTAGCGGATACGTCGCACGCATAGCTTATTTTTTATTCCAGGTTATGGCATGCCTTCAGGTCCTTTGAGAATTCAGCCAGTTCGGCAGGAATGCCCATCCCTTCGATCTTCGCATTTAGGGCTATGCCCTTCTCCTTCTTCGCCTTCCATACCATTGAGTTGAATTCCTTTATCAGCTGTATCGAGGAGATATCCGAATTGACCTTCTCTGCCTTCGGAAACACCGCATTCTGCAGGTCAATGCCATATCTTTCGCCTATTATCGAGCAAACCTGAGGTATTATCGGGTATTCCAGGATTATGAACCTCTCGAAGATATGGTATAGGGAGTATATTGCTGAATTCTTCTCCTGCTCCGTGAACCTGTTATCGGTATTGTAGGCCCTGTTCTTTACCATCTCCACATAATTGGATGCAAATTCCTCCCAGAGGAACTGCTTCAGTCCCAGTGCAGGCCTGAAGAAGTCGTACCTCTCATACTCCCTGTCGGCATACGAAGTAATGTCCTCGATATAATCTATGAAGAGCCTGTCAAGTTTCGTCAGCTCCTGAGGCCTCTCCGGCTTCTTGAACTGGAGTATGAACCTCGCTACATTCAATATCTTGTTTATCGTCTTGGCTTCGCCGCGTATCTTTTCCTTTGTGCATGAGATGTCCTGCTTGGATATGTCGCCTTCGCTTGCAACCCAGAGCCTGAACGCTTCTGCCCCGTACTCTTTTAGTATCTCCTGCGGATCCACCACATTTCCCAGGGATTTTGACATCTTCTGTCCCTTGTCATCCACTATGTGCTGGTGTATCCATGCGTCGTTGAAGCATGCCTTTCCTGTCTGCAGATAGCCCCTGAGCAGGGAGTAGTAGAACCATGTCCTTATGATCTCCTTGCCCTGCGGCCTCAACGATACTGGATAAGCTCGCTTGAATAAAGAGTCGTTGGAGCCGTATTTTGTTATGAACAGGTCGGATATCGATGAGTCGAACCATGTGTCGAAGACGCGCTCCTCGCCAGTCCATTTCGCATCCTTGAAATCGGAGACCCTTCCTATGTGCTTGCCGTTTCGCATCACATCGCTATCTTCAGGAGGGCCCTCCTTCCATGGCCTGAAGTATCTTCCTGGTTTAGGCAGAGCAACCATGTCTCCGGAATACCATAAAGGTATTTCTGTGGCATAGAATCTTCTCCTAGATATGGGCCAGTCTATTGAGATCTGGTCTATCCATGATTCGAGGATCTTCCTTGCCTCTTCAGGATAGAAGTTTATCTGCTTCTGGAGCTTTAGCATATGCTCCTTGAGCTCGACCTGGCTGAGGTAGAATTCTGGCATTGCTATGAACTCTATCTCCACCTTGGACCTCTCCGATATGGGAGTCCTGTGCATTATCCTCTCCTGCTTTACTAGAAGGCCCTTCTCCTTGAGCGTTGCGATCATCTTCTCCCGTGCATCCTTGACCTTCAGGCCTTTTAGGAAGCCGGCATTTTCATTCATGGTGCCATCCTTTTCTATGGCTATGACCACGTCCAGACCCATCTCCCTGAAGAATCTTATGTCGGTAAGGTCTCCGGCAGAGCACATCATCACGAGCCCGGTGCCCTTCTCCACCTGGGCGAAAGGATGCGGCATTATCCTGACCTCTTTCTCGAATATCGGAGTTATGGCAGTCTTGCCTTCCAGATGCCTGTAGCGCTCGTCATCAGGATTGTATATCACCATCTTGCATGTTGCTATCAGCTCCGGCCTTGTTGTCGCCACAACTATCTTCTCCCCTGTTTCCTTAACGGCCCATTGAACGTGGTTGAATGTAGACTCTACATCGATATAGTCTATCTCATTGTCAGCAACCGTAGTCTGCAGCTTCGAGTCCCAGTTGCTAACCCTGTTGTCCTCGTAGACAAGGCCGCGCTTGTAGAGGTCTATGAACGTGGACTGGGTCAGCGACCTGAACTCCTGCGAATCCGTGAAATATACTGCGCCTATATGGCTTCCTGTCTTATAGGAAGTAAATGATATGCCGAGTTTTTCGAAGCTGTCAATAGTAGTAAGGGAGGTTTCCTCGAGGAGCTTCTCGCATGCGTTTATGAACTGCTCCCTGCTCACCTTAAATGCAGATATGTTGAATTTTTTCTCCGCGGCTATCTCGACAGGAAGCCCGTTCCTGTCAAGGCCCAGAGGGAATATGACTTCATAGCCCTTCATGCGCCTGTACCTGACGAACATGTCCATCATCGCATATGTCGAGGCATGGCCGATGTGTATCGGCGAGTTTATGTAAGGGGGAGGAGTGTCTAGGGAGTATATCGTTTTTTTGGTATGCTCATTGAACGCATAGCGCTCTGCGTCGCGCCATTCTCTCGTTATCTCCAGCTCTGTGGATACGGACCAGTTCTTTATATCGTCAAATTTCACCATGATTTCCTATACTACTTTGAGTAAATAATTATATTGCTGCCGTTTCTTTCTTGGATTGAGGTTTTATAGCAATACTTATAAACGTTAGCAAGGAATTATATGAGTGCCAAAGCCTGAGCTTTGGTTAGTTCTAAGTGTTTTTAATGGCAAGAATGCACACTGGAAAGCATGGCAAAGCAAAGTCAAGGAAACCTGCTGCTGAACAGGCAGTACTACCTGAGGGAGCACCCTCGAAGGAAGAGGCAGCAAGGCTCATAACGGAGTATGCAAAGCAGGGGATGCACCATGCGGCAATAGGCCAGAAGCTGAGAGACGAGCACAACATACCTTATGTAAAGCAGTATTTCGGGAAGAGGCTGCACTCTGTTCTTGAGGAGCAGGAGGTAGCAGGAGAGTACCCTCAGGATTTCATGGATCTGCTTAAGAGTGCCGTCAAGATAAGAAGGCATCTGACAAAGAACAAGAACGATAAACACAATAGAACGAGCCTTACGAGGATCGAGTCCAAGATATGGCGCATGTCAAAGTACTACAAGAGGACAGGCGCACTGCCCGAGGACTGGAAGTATGATCCTGAGAAGGCCGCATTGATAGTAAAAGGTAGCTGATAATGGCACAGAAGAGCGCTGAAAAATGGAAGATGAAGAAGTGGCTTGAGGTTTACTCACCGAAGGTATTCGGCGAAGCATCCATAGGCGAGATACCTGCGGATGAAGAAGAGAAAGCCATAGGCAGGATAATGAAGGTGAATATGTCCTGGCTGACCCATAAGCCTGAGCACTCATTCCTTGCCGTTGGCCTAAGAGTAACGGATGCAAACAATAACGCTGCCCATACGGAGCTTGAATTCATGGAGCAGATGTTCAGCTATACGCACTCGCTTGTAAGAAGGCATTCGAGCGTCATATACACTATGGACAAGTTTGCTGACAAAGAGGGCAAACCTGTAGTTGTAAAGTTAATTGCAGTCTCATTCTCCAAGCTTGCAACCCCTAAGAAGAGCGAGATAAGGAAGAAGCTCGGCGAGTACTGCAGAAAGTATATTGCTGAGAGAAACAAGGATGAGATTATAAAGGGGATCATGGACAACTCCCTGCAGTCTGGAGCAAGAGAGTCCATAAAGAACATCACAAGGATGGCAAAGCTTGAAGTAAGGAAGCTCGAATTCTGAATCCTGGTTCTTTAATCCGTCTCCTTTTGTCCTTTGATGCTTTAATTAGATTGAAAGAGTCAGATTGAAGGAATTAGATTGAAGGCAGTTTTGGCTTTGCAGCAGTCACTCTGCCGATTCCTCCATGTTTGCCTCCATATATTCACTTAGCACGACGGCATTGTTGTGCTCCGTATCCTTTGCAGCATAGAGCAGTGTAACATCGCCCTTCTCTGCAAGCTTGATCAGATCGGATACATGCTTGTTGGATTCCAGCTCCTTTACATACCTGGCTTTGAAGCTCTCCCATTTCTTAGGATCGTGGTCGAACCATAGGCGCAGTTCATTGCTAGGGGCTATGTCCTTCATCCACAGATCCACATTGGCAGTGCTTTTCTTAACTCCTCTCGGCCATAGTCTGTCGACAAAAACACGCTTTCCGTCAGTTATGCTCGCCTTGTCATAGATACGCTTGATTCCTACTAACACATTGGGCACCTGATTATATTCTGCTGTATTTCATTTATATAAGTATTGTAGAGGAGAGCTTCTGTTCGTCATATAACAGAGCACGCCGAAAATTCGTACCCTTCTTGAGCAGAAGTGCAGGGAGAGAGATTTGAACTCTCGAACCCCTACGGGAACAGGCCCTGAACCTGTCGCATTTGACCAGGCTTTGCTATCCCTGCACAATTATGCATTTAGCAGATTAGTATCAGTAAGGAAAGACTAAAAAAGAGTTAGGTTATCGCTTTCATGTAAACGCAGCTTACCGCAGTATTGCTCGGGCATGAACTCTGGGCCGATATGTTTATCAGATAGGTTCCCGGAGTAGTGACTCCCTGCAGGTTTCCGCTTACAGCCACTGGAACGTATTCCGTTATGTAGCTCGGCCCTGCTGCGGATTCGACTACGAAGATTACAAGGTTGCCGACACCGTTAGTGGTATTTCCTACATATATGTTGCTGACTCCCGGAGGCACGTTGATGCTTGTGACGACCTTTGCAGGCACTCCCTCGCTGCCTACTACCGAAGCTACGCTTGCAAGATTAGATGCCGCCTGCTGCGACTCTGCGCTCGATAGGGAGGTGTTTGCGTTTGACACCTGTATGAATGCTATGACCACTACTGGAAGCAGTATCGCAAGGCCGAATGATAGAGTCAGCAGAAGTTCGAAACTTGACTGGCCCTTCGTTCGTTTTTGCTGCATATATGCACCGGTTAATCCCTTTCCCTGTTCGTTATTATAAGCTCCTTCTGGTTTTTAATCTTGCTGTATGCTATCTTCTCCAGCTTCTGCAGCGTCTTGTACAGGTTGAAATCCTCAACGTGCACAGTGGTTATGCCTTTGTTGGTCAGGCCTATCATTGCACGCAGTTCATAGCCCCTTGATTTCATGCGCTTCACGTTAAGGTGAATGTAGCTTACCTTTATCCCGCTGAACTTGTCTATCTTCTCCGCTATCCTGTCCATCTCGTTGAGTATATCGCTCTCGTACTCCTTCGTATACTCATCAAGGCCTGAGAGCATTACGTCATAGTTGTTAGTGCTTATCTCCTTTGAAGCCAGTTCGAACAGATTGCTTATTGTAAGTATGCCTACGGGCTTTCCCTTTCTTGTCGCTATCATCGTGCTGTTCTTGTTGTTTATGAAATCCCTTAGTGCGCTCTCGAGGTTCGAGTCCGCATCCACCGTCCTGAAATCATGCGAGGCTATCTCTCCTGCACTCGTGCCGCTCATGCTGATCGTGCCTTTGCTGCTCTTCGAGCTCCTGCTCGCTCCTTTCATCCCGAACCTCAGTATGTCGCTGTATCTGAGAACCCCGTATATCTCGCCCTTCTCGGATGCGACAGGCAGCTTCTTCACCTTATACTGGTCCATAAGCTCCTTGGCCCTTCTTACGTCCTCGCTCTCCTCTATTACCAGTATGGGGGAGCTCATCGCCTCGCTTACCTTCTTGTCAGAAAGCATATGCAGGGAGAGTATTGTCTTGAGTATGTTGCTCCTCTTAAGCATGCCTTTTACCCTGTTGTTCTCCATGTATGGCAGGGCGCTTGCCGCTGACGAGTTGAACTCCTTTATCGCACTGTTTATGCTTGTGCCTGAGTGCACCACGGCCGTCTTTACCGCAAGCCTTCCTACAGGCAGATTCTGCGATACCGTAAGATTCCTCCTTTTGCCCAGAGCCTTCCTGTCCACTATCCCGTAATAACGGTTATTCCTTGTCACTATTACTGCCCCTTCCTCGTTTATCTTCTCTACAAGACTTGCAAGAGGGACTTTATAGTCGTAAACTGATGACTTTGAAACAATCTCCTTCGGTATGGTCTCGAACGCTATCGCCATTTAAAACACCACTCACCCTTAGCAGGGCAAATTTATTAAGCAATCTACCTTTATAATATGTGGTTTCTAGATTTACTCTTGTGCTACTTTTGCCAGGATGGCAGATCGGCTATGCGTCCGCCTGCAGAGCGGAGTAGAGGGGTTCAACTCCCTTTCCTGGCTTTCTGTACAGGGGTTATCTTTTCCCCACTATGGTGCCTGTTACATGATAGCTACGGCAATATTGTACATGCGGTTTAGGAAATTGAGAGAGATGAGCTATTAAGTTTGCCATTCACAATGATTGCAGGACTGGGGCATATGGCAATCATAATAAGGAAGGCAGGAAAAGGAGATGCAAAAGGAGTGGCTAGACTTTGGGATGACGGTTTTGAGAGAGGATACTTCGGATACACCGGAACAAACAGGCGTAGAACTGTTAAAGACATCAGAAGATTTGAAGAGGTATATGCAAAAAATAAAAGAAACGAATTCGTATTTATTGCAATAGACAGCGTGAATGGGAAGGTTGTCGGCTCATGCACATTTTTTGCTAAAAAGGAGGGAAGGACCAGGCACAGGGGTGAAATGGGCTGGGCGATCCATCTGGATTACAGCAGGCAGGGGATAGCCACCAGGCTGGTTAAGAGAACGCTGGAAGAGGCGAAGAGGAGAGGGTTCAAAAAAGCCGAAGCCGAGGCTGCGGTTAAGAACATAGGCAGCGTCAGGCTTGCTAAAAAATGCGGCTTTAAGATAGAGGGAAGAAAGAAGAGAGGCCTGCTGCTCGATAGTGGAAGGTATGCAGACACTTATGTATTCGGCAAAGTCTTATGATTGCAGGATATGGTTAAGAAGTTGGTTAAGAAGTTGTGTTGAGATATCGCATTCCAATAATGACATGCATCAGGTTAATTTTCTTTTACCAAAACCAAAAAACAAACGCCTGATCCTGGAAGGTAAACCATTTTCCGGTTTATTGTTATATGTTATTAGGCCGGGGCAGTTGAGAATGCCACGCCTAAACCATTAGTTAGATTTTGTCTTGGTGAGTACTACGTACAGGTAAAGGAGTTTTTAAGATAAGTAATTTTACTCATATCTTTTATGTATGCGCATTTACAAAATATGATTAACATTCCTGCACACGTCCCTTTCCTGGCTTTCTCTTTTTAGGCGTTTTTTACGGCTTGATCCTGGTCTTTCTTTTTAGAACGTAAACTTGGATAAAACTGCAATGCGCATAGCGTTATAACTATTCCATGCTTAAACAGAATCTGATTACCATGACGGATGAAGGCAAAAAGATCATAGGATTAAATCCGGATTATATTGACAGGAGCGCAGACCCTAGGAAGGACATGTACAGATTTGCAAACGGCAGATGGATGGATACTGCCGAGATACCCAAGGACATGACCTCTATAAACGCTTTCGTGGAGCTCGATGAGCTCAATAAGGACAGGCTGCGAAGGATAGCCGAAGAGTGCGCTGCTGAGAAAGATGGAAGAAACAGGCATGAGAAGCTCGTTGGCGATTTCTACTTATCCGCGACAAATACGGATAAGCTCGAGGAGCTAAGGTTCAAGCCGATTGAAGATGATTGGAAGCTTGTTGAGGGCATAGATTCAAGGGAGAATCTTGCCCACGCCATATCAGAGCTGCATATGAGGGGGGTTGGAGGCTTCTTCTATGTTTTGGCCTCTCCGGACAACAAGAATTCCTCAGTATATGCGCTTTACCTTCAGCAGAGCGGTCTCTCGCTTCCTGACAGGGAGTATTACCTTAATGGGAAGATGGCAGAGATACGCGACTACTACCTTCAGCATATGGAGAGGATGTTCGGCATGTATGGGATAGCTGCCGATAAGGCAGAGGGCATGGCAAAGGCTGTCCTCGAGATAGAGACCGTTATAGCAAAGGCAAGCTGGCCCAATGAGCAGCTCATGGATGACATCAAGAACTACAATCCCATGGATATAGAGGCGCTTTGCAAGAGGTACGGCAGCTTATACTTTGCAGATTATCTTAAGAGGTTTGAGGCGCAGCAGGTGCCTTATGTCATTGTGGGACAGCCTGACTTTTTTGATGAGATAAGCAGGATAGTAGCTGAAGAGGACATCGGAAAGCTTAAGGCATATCTCTCATGGAAGGTGATCAACGGATATGCATCTTTGCTGCATAAAGAGGCTGATGATGAGCACTTTGACATGTTTGGAAGAAAGCTATCCGGGCAGAAGGAGCAGAAGCAGAGGTGGAAGCGTGCGGTTGGTGCAATCAATTCGTGCATCGGCGATTCAATAGGCAGGATATATGTGGAGAGATACTTCGATGCAGAATCGAAGGCCTTGATTGAGCAGATGGTTGCCGACCTGATAAACGTATTCAGGAAGAGAATACTGGCCCTTGAGTGGATGGGCGAAGAGACAAAAAGAAAAGCGGTTGAGAAGCTTGACAGAATGGTAGTAATGGTAGGCTATCCGAAAAAGTTCAGGGAGTATGATGGTCTTGTTACGGATCCTGATGATTATGCAGGCAATGTCAAGCGTGCATACAGGGCAGAGCTTTTGAGGGATATGCATAGATTGGGGAAGCCTGTGGACAAAGACGAATGGTTCATGAACCCGCAGGATGTCAATGCATATAATTCCCCGCCTGACAACAGGATAGTCTTTCCTGCAGGCATACTGCAGGCTCCTTTCTTCGATAAGGGCGTGGACCATGCGGTCAATTATGGCAGTATCGGCTCCACGATAGGGCATGAGATGACCCATGGGTTCGACAGTACGGGCAGAACGCATGATGCAGATGGAAACCTGAGGGATTGGTGGACTGCTGAAGATGAGAAGAAATTCAATGAGCTTGCAGAAGAGGTCGTAAAGGAGTTCTCGTCTATTGAGATACTTCCCGGCATGAAGATAAACGGCAGGCTGACGCTCGGGGAGAACCTGGCAGACATGGGTGGTCTGAATATAGCTTATGATGCATTGATGGAAAGGCTTGCCTCTGGGGTTTCTGACAGGCATAAGATAGATGGTTTTACGGTAGAGCAGCGCTTCTTCATAGCATATGCGCAGTCGTGGAAGAACAAGATAAGCGATGAATCTGCCATGAGGAGATTGCTGACAGACCCGCACTCGCCAGAGCGCATTAGGGCAATGGTACCATCTGTTAACAACCCTGCTTTTGACATAGCATTCCCTCCTGATGCTTCTGCAGCTAAGGAAAAGAGGAAGCTGATAGGAGTATGGTAATCGTAAAACCTGCAACCATTATTAATTTTGGCTGCGGAATATGCTTGTGATAATATGGGAAAGAGAATAGTGGTGCATGAAAGGGATCATCCTTATGCAGTTAAGCTCAGCGACCTTCCTGGCTTCAAGAACCTGACGGCCGATGAGAAGGTATTGAACTATGAAGTGCACATATGCGCATGCGGATTGTCTAACAACAAGCCTTTCTGCGACGGAAGCCATGCGAAGACCAAGGGAGAGGAAGCGGAGCACGTTTACACCTACAACAAGGAGCATGCAAGATCCGAGGTATACGAAGGGTATAAGGAGGAGTGAAAAGCCACCGGCGAGAATTGGACTCGCGACCTTCTGCTTACCATGCAGACGCTCTACCACTGAGCTACGGAGGCGCAACGTAAGCGTAACGTAAAGATAAGTATATATACTTACTATTGATAATTAGTAGTGGAAGCTTATTTAAAAAAATCGGTCAGAAACGGCTTCAAACTGTGATCTTATGGTATTACTAGAAATAGGCATAGCATTGGTTGTCATAGTGTTCCTTGCAATAATAGGCATGATGTACAACGGGCTTGTCGTGAAGAGGAACAGGGTACAGGACGCGTGGGCGCAGATAGACGTGCAGCTAAAGAGAAGGTATGACCTGATACCTAACCTGATAGACACTGTCAAGGGCTATGCGAAGTACGAGCGCAGCGTGCTCACCGATGTCACAAGGCTAAGAACATCCCTTGTAGCAGGCTCTATCCAGGACAAAGCTGCTGCAAACAACCAGCTCACACAGGCTCTCAAATCCATATTCGCAGTTGCAGAGAACTATCCCGACCTTAAGGCGTCGGCGAACTTCCAGCAGCTGCAGCAGGAGCTCGCAGCCACAGAGGACAGGATAGCCTTTGTTCGAACCTCTTACAACGATTATGTACTTGATTACAACAATGCTACGCAGACCGTGCCTAGTGTCTGGATAGCATCCGCATTCAACTTCAAGAAAGCTGACTTCTTCCAGGCACCTGATGAGGAAAAGAAGGTTGTCAAGGTCGATTTCAGCGATCTTTCAGGATCGCAGCAGGCACAGCAGCCTGCGCCTGATCCACAGGCGGCTGCTAAACCTGCAGCAAAGCAGCCTTCCAAAAAGGCGGATAATAGTCAGGATAGCAAATAGACATAGATGATCGGTTATGGCAAGCTTCTTCGATGAGATAGCGAGAAACAGGCTTAAGTCACTGCTGCTCATGGTGCTCTTTTCCCTCCTCTTCTTCGCGATAATATATGCAGTGGTATGGCTCTTCGGAGGAGGTCTCTTCGGCCTGATGGTCGGAGGGGCGATAGTGGTCGGATATGCCTTCTTCTCATACTTCTATGGGGCAAGCATGGTCCTGAAGATGTCGCGTGCCAAGCCTGCCAGCCAGAATGATTATCCTGTGCTTTACGAGGTAGTGGGAGGTCTTGCTGCCGCAGGCCAGATAAAGATGCCGAAGATATATGTCATAGACACAAAGGACCCTAATGCGTTCGCAACTGGCAGGAACAAGAACAACGCTTCCGTAGCAGTAACCACGGGGCTTCTTGGAATGATGAACAAGGATGAGCTTGAGGGCGTTCTTGCTCATGAGATATCCCATATATACAACAACGACATACAGTTCATGATGCTCACAGTTGTCTTTGGCGGAGTGATAGGGCTGATAGCAGCATTCTTCAGGTACTCGTTCTTCTTCGGGGGCTTCGGAGGCAACAACAGGAACGGAGGACTGCTGATATTGGTGGAGCTTGCACTCGCGATAATAGCACCGATAATAGCGACTTTGCTGAGGCTGGCGATATCAAGAAAGAGGGAGTATATGGCAGACGCAAACGGAGCCAGAATGACAAGGGATCCTGGGTCGCTTGCAAGCGCACTCGGCAAGATAAGGGACTTTACCCAGAACCCGCAGAAGGTTGCGGCTGCGCAGCAGGGAAGCAGTTATGCGAACCCTGTGACAACATATCTCTACTTCTCGAATCCGATAAGCATGAAATCCATAGGGAATCTGCTCTCCACGCATCCTCCTATAGAGGAGAGGATAAAAAGACTGCAGAACATGCACTGACCGTGTCTATTTAACGGGATATGAGCCAGTTAAGGAAACCGTGGCCGGCCCGCTCTTCGTAATAGGCATCTGCCGAACGCATCATTGTCTTGAGATCCTCTACTGATTTTGCGCTGATCCCGTTTACCCTTACTTCATCCTTTGTTATACATATATCTGTAATCCTGCTGGGATCTTCCCTGCTACAGAGCAGGTGCGACTCCCCTCTGTCAGTCGCAAGCCCGTATCTCTCCCTTGAGCTGCGGTTCAAAGATATCAGCTCGTTTATCGAACTTATGTGCTTCCCGTCTATCGCAACCCTGTTTCCCGAGATTACTACATCTCTTCCGAACTTTGCTCCTTCCACAAGTGCCATCTTATCACGCTTGCCAGTAGAATCCCGTGATATAAATAGCTTTGCAGGACAGGCGCTGCTTTGGATAATGTGCAGGGGGTGAGATTCGAACTCACGAAGGCGCTAGGCCACAGGATCTTAAGTCCTGCGCGTTTTTCTGTGGCTCTTTGCCAAACCAGACTCTGCAACCCCTGCAGGTTAAGTGCAATCATGCGTACATTGAAGGGCCGCTGGTGCTCTCCGCAGTGCTATTGTACTGTTCATGCGTGTCCTTTACGTTCTTGAGCATGTCGCGTATCTTCGCCTCTACGAGCTTTGCTTCCTTGTCCAGCTCATCCAGGTCTATATCCAGGTTCATGAGCTTCTGCAGGCCCTGTATTGCAAGTTCGGCATACTTCGGATCTGTGATTGCAGGATCGACCTCTACGAGGACATTGGCAGCCTTTATGCCGTACTGCTCCGCATTCACAAGTATTATCGCATTGACTCCGGCAACCGCGCCTTCGTTTATCGGTTTCATGCCGCTTGATACGGCCTTCTTGAGCATATCCTGTGGACCGATCAGGTAGAGGTTGTCCTTTGGCTTCTTTATCGCCATGCCGCTTATCGAGAATATCTGCTTTATCTTGTTCCTCTTGCAGAACGAGATTATCTCCATTGCAACGTCGCTTACCGCATCTACAGGTATGACGAATTCCGACATGATTATTACTATCTTGAATTTGTCCGATTTGTAAAGTCTTGCAGGGGACATCGGAACTGCATTGTGTATAGCTGCTATTGGAGGGAACCTCTGGCTTGCTATATAGCCTATGTATTCGGGCTTAAGCTTGTCTATCATGTAGCTCGCAGCCATCGGACCGACGAGACCCGCGCTTGGGAAGCCCTCTATTACAGTATATCCTGATAGATCATAATCCTTGAACAGCTTTATCTCAACCATAGCATCAGTAGACTCTGTGCAAGAATATTTAAATAGGCTTTGCAGATTTTCCATCTATCCTCGGTTTTACCTCGTGTATAAAACTGTCGTCTTTACCTGTGATATATATAAAAAGCCTTCGACGGATATATTATCGTGGTAAAATGGCTGAAAGAGTAGGATCAGAAAAGATCCGAAGGGAAGACGGCTATCTATATTTCCTCGGAAAGGATGGCGCAGTCTGGAAGACCCCTATGAAGAATAATCCGCGAGGTAGAAAGGCCCGAGTGAGCGAAGAGAAGGTAAAGAGACAGGAAGGCTATCTCTACTTTATAGACAAGAGCGGATACGTAGCAAGGACAAAGATGAACAGAAGGGGAAGAGTTGCAAGAAAGAAAAGGAGATAACTCTTCAGAATTGTTTTCTTTTCTTTTCTTTTTTTCTAATTCTTTTTATTTTACCTGTTTTTTGGCATACAGCATATGTTTTAATATCTGCATGCAGATGCTTTCTCATTAGAAGTGCATAACATGGAGATTAGGACCTTGATAATAATTGCAATAATAGTTGTCCTGCTCATAGTCGCCTACATATTTATTGTTTCACATAGGAGTACTGCCCAGTCGACTACCTCCACCTCAGGGCCTATAAACGGAACGACGAGTATGACCGTGCCCCCTTATATCACTACTTATAACTCGGTCTCAAACAGCAAAAACATAACTAATTTGACAGGATTGAATGTGAAGACCATTTACACAGGGCCTGCCGAATCTGGCGGATTGTCGTGCAACGGGATAAGCAAGGCTTACTTTATAGACACTGTGGGCAAATTCCACGCAGACTCGAATTTCAGCTTTTACTTTGAGATAAGCTCGCCAAGCTGCAACTTTACCATAACGAGCATAAATATTGACAATCCGGGGTTCAGGATTGTCAGCGAGCAGCCGCCTGTGCCTTACTACATGCCGAGCTTCTCCAATATAGAAGAGGTTGTAACCCTGACTTCGCCTGTTGGCAATTTTACAGGGCCAGTCTCAGTAACGATTAATGCGAAGTAAAGCATGGTCTGATTCTTTGCTCTCGGATATTGGCAAAGGCAGGCGTTCATCCCATAAGCGCATATGCTTTTTTAATGCTCTCCTTTGCCTCATGCATATTTGAGATCCTTCCTTTTATCTGGTCTGCGGACATCCTCTTCGAACATATCATTATGCTGTTACCAGACGCCAATTGGGTCTTCAATGAAAAGGTCTTGTAGTTCTTGGCAAGGCTGCCCATGTCAACCGTATGCTCTATCGAATTAATCGCGATGATGCCATCGCTTGAGAGCAGCTTGTATGAATCCGTGAAAAAATCCTGGCTCGTGAAGGCCTTGGGGATCTTGCTCCCTTCGAATGCGTCTAGTATTATGAGGTCGTACCTTGAATCGCTCTCTTTGACAAACTTTGCCCCGTCTCCCACTATTACCCTTGCTCCCCCTATGTCAAAATGCTCCTTCGCAAGTTCGGCTATATCGCCGTCTATCTCTACTACATCGAGCTCCAGGTTTGAATATAAGGCGCTGAGCTGCCGTGCTATCGTCCCTCCTCCCAAGCCTATCATAAGCACTCTCGGCCTTTCATAAAGACCCGGAAGGATTGCGAAAAGGTCCCAGTAATTGTTTGTATAGTAGTCGTCCTTGTTTGCTATCGAGTATATGGTTCCTATCCCATGGCACATCATGGTGGTGTTGTTCCTCCTCAAAACGAAGATGCTTCCGCGCTGGTCGACGACCTTCCAGCCGTTTAGAACATATGCGAATCGGGTCAGCGCGTTTGTTATGCTTACCATGAAAAGCAGCTCCATTCTAGCTCTTTGAACAGAACTAATAAATATTTGATTGTTATAAGAACTTATTGTGGAAGGCAGCGAATTGATGATGGTTAGATGGTGGGAGAATGGGAAGAGATGGCCAGGGAAACGTAGTGAGGATCTACGGCAGGAAGCTGTATGACGAACGTGTAACGGTAGGCAACACTGGGGAGGAGAGAGCGAGCACCTATCTCTACATAGCACGTGGATGGGAGGACCAGCTCAAGGACCCTTTGAAGATTACTCAGAACAGTGCCAATTCTGCAGAGTTCAACAGCGGTGCGTCAAGCAGATGGGAGAAGGCAGGGGATTATGCCGTTGATCCGCATAAGAGGGCAAGCTATTATGAGAGGGCTCTGCGTTTTGCGAAGAGCCTGCCTGAAGAGGAGCGCAGGATAAAGGAGCTGAGGCTGTCGCTTAAGATGAGGAGGAGCAGTGCACATCTCCATGAAGCCGCTGCCGAGAAGCATGGCGTCGTCATAAATATGGATGCATATAGGAAGAAACATGAAGATGGGGATAAGCTCGAAGGCTCGTTGCGTTCATGAGTTGCATTGTTCATTCGGCATTTGCATTATAGAAGGTGATTAACATGGATGGGGAAAAAGTGGTCCGCCTTTATAACAGGAAACTATACACAAGCAGGATAGGCATACTTCCAAGGGACAGATCGGATGCATCCGAAGTTTATGAAAGGATGGCCTTGAGCGAAGAGAAGATGCTCTTGGATCCTGAAAACAGAAGGCATATTGATCCTAAAGCGATAATCGACCTGCTGCGCACCATCTCCGAGGATTGGGAACGTGCAGGCGATTATGAACGTGTGAAGGATAGGAAAGGGCACCTTTACGACCATGCGATGAATTCCGCAGAGATACTCGCTGCCAAAGGGGACGATTCGAATGAGAACAGGCTTCTGCTCAAGATGAGGAGAGATGGCTGCATAAGCGATGTTGGAAGGTATAAGATAAACAGGAGCAACGAGTATGTAACAAAAGAGGCTCTGAAAAAGCTGCGTGAGAAGAGTTAGCAGGTATCTAATAGCCATAAGCATGGCTGACGCTATGCGTTCTTTCCTAAAATAAAAAATAGGAAAGGAGAAGGAAAGCTTGTTTGTGTAATGCGTTAGTTGCGGTGCAGTGTCTTCGCAATAAGAATTAAGAACTTAAGCACGAATAATTATTAGGTGGAACAATGAAACAACAAGAGATTCAATTGGATAACGATAAAGGCATAAATGCCAAACTAGACAATATAACAAAACTGTTGAGTACGATAGCGCTAGAGCTGGAGGAGCTCTCAAATTCAGGGGCGGAGATAAAGATGAGCAAAAAGGCCAAGGCAGAGATAGAAAAGGGCCTTAGAGAGCTGGAGAGTGGGAAGGGCAGAACATACAAGAACTGGAGCGAATTTGATAAAACGTTAGGGTAGTTCCTGTTGGTGATGTTTTGTCTTATTCTGTGACGTTTGTGCCGAGAGTCGAAAAGGCATTTGGCAAGGCGAAGAAACGGGATATGGAAACATACAAAGAAATAGCAAGGAAGATAGCGAAGATTCTAGAGGATCCGTATCGCTTTGGCAAGCCTATGCGCAGTGAATATAAGGGATTGTGGGAAATACATGTTAAGAACAACTTACTTTACTATAGGATAAATGAAAGGTCAAAGTCTGTTGAGATAGTCGCATACCTCGACCATGATACGCTGTGATAATATATCAAAGCGGCATAAGGATTTGCCGTGATGTTTTACCGCAGTCATTTCCAGAATCGTAAAAGAAAACGCTCTCTTCCTCCAAAATTTTCTATCACTGCAATATATCGCCGACTTCCTGCTTTCCCCATAATTCTTCTTATTGTGCTTTTATTGTGGACATACTGAGGCATGGAGCCTATCCCGGCAGTTTTTCCGGTAGTTATCCGTTTGCCAGACCGCACTGCCTCGTCTCCTACGGATTTGTTTGTGTGAATTTTTGGAACTACCCTCGCATAGCGCATTTCTATAAAAGCAAATCCGCCTTTCTTTAAAACCCTCAGCATCTCGTTTACCGCCTTCAACTGATCTGCTTCCTTATATAGTTCGCTGAAAGCGTTCCATGTGCATATTATTGCATCAAAACTGTCTTTCGCATAAGGCAGTCTTCTCATGTCTCCTATTCTAAAATGGATATCCAGGTGCTCTCTTTTGGCAGCTGCCTTTGCATCTTTAACCAGCGAAGGCGTGATATCCATACCTTCTATCGAATAGCCTTGCCTGGCCAGAGGAATAGTGAATCTGCCATAGCCGCAAGCCAGGTCAAGAATATGCTGCCTTTTGTTTAACAGCTTTTTTATATATTTCAGCTCTGATGCGGTGTGAAGCGCTGTTTTTCTTTGCTTTAGGCCCTTGGCAGTCAGCTTAGTATAAAACTGCTTGGATGTCCTCATAAACTATATATAAGATAGAGCTGTTTTTAAGATTTGGCATGGCTGACGCTATGCGTTCTTTCCTAAAATAAAAAATAGGAAAGGAGAAGGAAAGCTTGTTTGTGTAATGCGTTAGTTGCGGTGCGCTCACAGGTCGCGTGAGCTCCCTGCTTACACGCCCGCCCTATCAAGGCCATGTACTATGGCCGCTCTGAATGTCTCGTTTCGGATGCGGCTTCGTCCTTATATGCTTTCAGGACTTATCCGCTTAGCGCGTGGCTACCCGGCAATGCCATAATGACAACCGGTACACTAGAGGCGCCGAACTTTCGTTCCTCTCGTATTAAAAAGTTCTTATCCTCTGACACTTACACTCCCAGTAGTTGCTACCGTACTGTCTCGCGACGTACTGAACTCAGCTCGCGTATCTCTTTAATGGACGAGCAGTCCAACCCTTGGCGGCTCCTGCACCGCCAGGATGAGATGAGCCCATATCGGTGTATCAAACGGCGGGGTCGATGTGAACTCTCACCCGCCACGAACCGGTTACCTCTAGAGTAACTTGTTTGACAGCTTGGTGCCCCATTAAAAGAGCATCCAACGTTCGTTAAGTCACTGTTTCCAGTCTGCATCTCCCGCTTTTCGAGATACAGTCAGCCCTGCATTTGCCTTTATGCTTAACGCTGGGTTTCCAACCCAGCTAAGCAGAGCATTGATCACTTTCGTTTCTTTATCGAAAGCAACCGCCCAGTCCAACTATCCACCTGCTGTTGTCCCTTGTTGGGTTAGCCGAGTAAAAAGCGCAGAGTGGTGTTACATTGTCGCTCCACCCGAACCGGAATCCGGGCTTCGACGCTCCCACTTACACTTTGCAGCACTTCTCACTCAGCAGCAACAGGCTATAGTCAAGTTTCATAGAGACTTCGCTACCCACTGAGAGAACGTGGCATGTACACCACGTAGTAATTTCACCAGGTCCCAGGTCGGGACAGTAGAAGAGTCGTTACGCCATTCATGCAAGTCACCTATTAAGTGACGAGGTATTACGCTACCTTAAGAGAGTCAGAGTTACTCCCGCTCTTTGCTAGCGCTTAGTCCCGTTGAATTGGGGTTTCGCGGACTAGCGGTGAGCAGGCGTCACCCGCTGTACTAAGCCTTACGGCTTTGCGGCGAGTTGTGTTTTTGATAAACAGTCGCTCTTCCCTTGTTAATGCTATCTGCGCTTACCAAGCGCAGACATGGTTTGTAGAAAACATACACCACTATTTTGCCGATTTCCCTGACCTGAGTTCTCCTGACACGCCTTGGCTTTTTCAGCCAGCAGCACCTGTACTGGTTCTTGGTACGATCTAGAACGATTGTTGCGTATTCCCTTTTCACGGGCTCAAGAACTTGGCCATTGTCAGTTCATTTAGCTGCATCTCCTCATAATAAGACTCCGCAGCCATTTGGACCTGTTTTCAGACCTATCCTCAAGCGTCAGAAATACGCCTTGTGTTACCACGCCTACGTTCTAGGCGCATGAATATTAACATGCTTCCCTTTCGCCTGGTAGTGATTAGCTCCAGGCTTAGGATCGGCTAACTCCCAGCTGACGATCATTGCAAGGAAAACCTTGTGCTTTCGGCGTAGGGGATTCTCACCCCTATATGCTGTTACTTATACCAGGATTTTCACTGCTGCGCAGTCCATGCGGCCTCAAAGCCACACTTCTGCCCGCACAGCACGCCCTCCTACCCGCCTCTCGGCGCTAGGGTTTCGGTACTTGGTTTAGCCCCGTCCATCTTCAGACTGTGCTGTCTCAATCGGTACGCTATTACGCGTTTTTTGAAGGATGGCTGCTTCTGAGCCTACCTCCCGACTGTCTACGACAACACCTTCCTTTGATGCACTCAACCAAGATTTAGGGACCTTAACCCTAGAAACTGTCATTTCAGCAACGGGACGCTAGCTTACCCAACGTCCCCGACTCCTTGGGTCTACGCAGCATCTGCATTCGGAGTTTGACAAGAGTGTAGGGCCTTTCGACCCAGAGCACTCTGATCGGTCGCTCTACCGCAGATGCAAGCTCGCCAAAGGCTATCCTAAAGATACTTCGGAGGGGACCCGCTATTGCCATGTTCGAGTGGTCTATCGCCCCTAATCGCAGCTCACCCAACAGGATA
>JAKAUU010000015.1:49763-57304 GCA_021817505.1 Microcaldota archaeon
ATTTCACTCCCGCGCGTGCGGGTTCTTTTCAGCTTTCGCTCACGCTACTTATTCTCTATCGGTCTCTAGCCAATGTTTAGGGTTGGAGTTTAATGCCCCCATATTCACTCAACATACCAAAGCTGAGTTACTCTTCTGCAGCGCCTCTCCATTGCATTCGCCTACGGGCCTATCACCCTCTTTGGGAGCTCTTTCCAGAGCCTTTAGCTTTGCAATAGAGCAGTAAACTGCCCACATCTACACGCTTTCGCAAGCGTGAATTCGGTTCGCCCTCTGCCGCTTTCAATCGTTTTACTTACGGCATCGCAATTGCTTTCTTTTCCTGCATGTACTAAGTCATTTCAATTCCATGCGTCTGCATACGCCACTATTCATAGCGTACAATTCAGTAATCCCGGGTTCAAAGGCTGACATGCGCCTACCCCGGGCTTATCGCAGCTTGCCACGACTTTCGTCGCTGCTAGAGCCAAGCCATTCCCTAGGTGGCTTAGTTAACAAGCTTTCACTTCTCCTCGAATCCATTGCAATTTATGCAATATCACATGTGCATGACACAAACATTTGCGCAGCAGAGATAGCATTCACTATATGTGACGTATTTTTCATCAAGCAGTTAGTGCTCTCTAAACACAAGCTACCTCTACAAGCTCATGCCGGCCATAAATGCACAGCATAAATTAGCATAGTAAGGTATATAAAGCTTAGTCGGATCTGCCTGTTCTATTATACAAAGGGCGATACGGAGGCAAAGGGAGATTATGAGTTTCTGTCCGCTTACCTGTCCCTAAGCACGTCCTTGTCATAAAGCTTCTCCGCAAGCCCAAGCATCTTTCTGTCCTCTGAGCGGTCCCTTAGGAACTCCTCCATGCTGTCTTTGTACCTGTACCTGCACTCAAGATTTGCAGACTCTTCTGCCGTGGAGGTATTTCCGTCCATGTATCTGAGATTAGTGTAACCGCCTTTCCCATAAAAGTACATGCCAAGATATGCGTTCATCTTAATGAAGTATGCTGTCGAACCGCAGCCATCACCTCCGAATCCGAACTCGGTATCGAGGATATTGTTTGATACGAAGTGCGCCTTGTAGAATTCCCCTTCTCTGCCCAGACTTATCCTGTCGTAAGTGTCTATCTTCCTGTAATTGCCGTCCCAGTATTTTACATTTATCTCTATTCTTCCCTTGTCAAGATGCTCGTTCATGCTCATAAAGCCATACTGGGGAATCGCTGCAGGCAGGTTGTTAGTGGCATAAATGTAGGTCTTGCCCTTTTTCACATCTGCATCTGAAGGGGATTCGGTGCAGGAGCCGCTGCTGAAGATGGAACCTTTCCCCTTTGCAGATGACATCACCAGCTCCTCGGAGTCGGTTGAATTGAATTTGTATGCCTCTGAAGAGAGGTACTCTTTAGACCCTTTTTTAGAATAGACGAATGTAACGGTATCCTGTATCCAGTATATCTCTTTCTTCCCCTCGACTGTAGTACCCCTCAAGTAGGTATTGAGCTGCAGAGATGCAGCGTCTATGGTGTTGCCCTGATCCCTGTCCACCTTGCCCTTGCCGTTTATCGAGAGCGCTTCCATCTTTTTAATGTAGAATAAGCCCATGACCCTGTCCGTCGAATCGTGCTGCATGCTTAGCAGGTATCCCGAATCTGCAGGACAGGAGGTTGCCGGAATCTGCCCGGATGTTGCGGGAGAATATACGGCTCCCAATGACGCGGCAACCGCCACGACCGTCGATCTTACCTTTGTTGACTCCATCTGCACCGGCTTATTGGTTGTGTCATGAGATATTTAAAGTTATTATTAAGATGATTGGATAGGTGTGCATTATGCAGGCAGATGCGGATGCACCGTTATGGCATGCCTAATCGCCATACGTGTAGAAACGCACACTGCAGGCGTAATACCTGCCCATACCAACTCCTGCATTCTGGGATTTGATGTGAGATTTAAGCCTAACTATGGACCTTGAACAGGATCGGTACCTAAATTGTTTTTAGTATGCAGTTGGCCGTTATTAGTAATGGCTCTGGCTTGAAAAATTAATAGTTTGTCATCCTTTATCCCCCACTCTATATCCATGTCCATGCTGAAAAGACGCGCAATCGCTTGCGCAGCTCTTGCAACTTCTAAGATCTTGCTACCGGAAATCCCAGCTGCATTATCGCCATATGTGCTTTTTACACGCAAATTCTTTTTATCTAATACAATACCAGTTGGAGATTTCTTCCCTGAAACAAGATTCTCGCCTTGGCCCCGCACATATTCTACAATCATTTCATCCTTATTTCCCATAACTGGATTTGAGGTAAACGTGACACCTGCAAAATCCGTATCTATAAATTCCTGGATCACCACTGCCATTTTTATCTGCCGAACCGGCATACCTTTAATTTTCGAATATGTCACTGCACGGTTATTGAATATTGACGCGTAAACATTGATTATTGCTTTTTCCAGATCTGATTTACATACCCCCAATATTGTATTGAATTGTCCGGCATATGAAGAATTCTTGGCATCTTCAATATTTGCCGAGCTCCTGACAATTAATTTTTTATCCGATAGCCTCAGAAGCTCCAGTTCCTTCATCAGCTGTGTTCTAAAGCCAGAGGGAAAGGTTCCGCCATGGACTGCGTTTGATAACCGCACCATGTCCTTTTTTTTATAATTGCCAGATTCTGTTTTAGCTAGCGTGTCATATAGTCCATTATCTCTCATAAAACGCTCAAATGCTCCGGCACGCAGTATTATTCCGTCAAGAACCTGGAACCCGTGTTTCATAAGGATTGCAAGCGAGTAGCCCTTTCCACCCAACTCTTCTGTGCTGTACCCACTGATTGACTTACTTATAAGCCCCATGTCTTTGTTTGCATTACCCATAAATACACTTACATTAATGCCCTTTCAACAATGGGACATCTATTATCCAACTTGCTTATCCTTTCCATCCTCGGACTATTCCAAAGATCATTAATCGTACTTTCTGGGAAAGTGCCTATCTTATATTCGTCCCTATCGGTCAGTAAAACACATGCTACCGTTTCCCCATCAGGCAAAAAATCCACTATTACTCCGGTGTCATTCTCTCTCCGAAAAGCTATGCCTGTTTTTAAGGTTAGTTTTTGCTGCATTAAGCACCACTTATATTATAATATTTTTTATATGCTCGAGGTAGCACATTAATCTTATCTACAAAAAGTTTAATTGGAGAATATAATGGTATTTTCTTATTTGTTGAGAATACGTCCAATATATCAAAGTATAATTTCAAGTGGCAGTTGTTAATTTCTAGGCCAGATATGTCCTTCCACATCTTAATACGAGTATACAGTCTTTCTAACGCATCAAGATCTGCACCTTTTAACCTTTTGTTGGCTGCAACTTTGGTTTTCATTTTGTGATGGCCGCCTGTTTTTTTTGTCTGCAGTAGAAGTCGTATGGCCATCAGAGATGGAAAATAATTTATCTTGAACAGGTTCAGGTAATTCGAGAGCAGGTTGTTCTTAGTCAGGCCGCTCTCCAGTAATGCCGAATGGAGTTTTGCATCGTTTATCTGCATATAACTGTCATCAAATATATTATCTATTGCCCAGATATCTTTCAACTTTGCTACAAGCGCCTTATCGTTGAGTAACGCACGTGCACTATCATATCGCTTCATAGCAACGGATTTGTAAGCAGACATATCATCCAATTGCTGAAGCAGGTAAATTGGATCGGTATCGTGCGCATTGGAAATTGCTCGGATTCGCTTATCCAGATATTTGGATATAATGCCGATATCCATTGCTTGGTTGAAGATTTCTGCATACCCATACACTAAGATTATTGCATTTGCAGTTATCAGCTCGTAATCGTTTGCATCTGCTTCAAGGCGAATTGCCAGTTTGTCTAACTCTGTGCGGGTTTTAAGGAAGATCTTGCCATATTTATCAAGAGTGTTTAGATCTATATCGTCTTTGAAAGAGTCATAAAACTCATTGACAAACATATTGAAATCAGGAGATAAAGACTGCAGACTTTTAAATACATGCTTTGCATCTCCAGTTGCAGCAGTAACCTTATAGAGTTCTGTGGCACTACCTACGATACCGGTCATTAGACACTACCAAGAATGTTTATGGTGCCGGTGTTGGCATCTACCATCACAGTATCACCATCCTTAAGTAATTTTGTTGCTTTTTTGGTACCCACGACACAGGGTATCCCAAGCTCCCTAGAAACAATGGCAGCATGAGACGTTATCCCACCTTCATCTGTCACTATTGCAGAAGCTATAGACATCGCCGGAACAAATTCCGGAGAGGTCATATTAGTAACTAGTATTTTGCCTGATTTCATCCTTCCTACTTCGTTTATGCTTAGTATTTTACATACCTTTCCAGAAGCAATTCCAAGGGACGCAGGTATACCACGAAGCACAGCATGCTGCCTTTTTGATTTTGTTCTTAAATGCACAAAAACACCAGCGCATCAAGAACTACACAGACCACCGCAAGGTCTCGAATAGTTTTTGGCGAATGCTTTTAACCAAGTATCATCAAAATAAGCTTTATGTATAAACTCCTGCTGTCCTTGCATATCCTCGTTATTCGTGCCAATTTCGTATACCAATCTACTCCCCTATTTTTTATCGCAGTGGGAGTTTATAAATATGCTCGAAATAGGCAGTAGCATACTGAAAATCTTACCTTTGACGAGTGCGGCCTAACGGCACTTTCAGGATCTTATTAACTGGGATATGCTTATACGCCTAGGACATTCTTCTTTTTTGCTCTTGCGGCGATAAGATATGCTATGATGGCTGCCAACAGTACCACTGCAGCCGTGTAGTAGTATACGTACTGTGCAGATGCCTTATTCTCGGCATATGTCGTTGTAGCTAATGCAGGTGCGGTTGTCGTGCTGCTGGTCACCTGGGCCGGAGAGTATGCAAATAGGCTTATTATATTTCTGTTAGGGGCAGGGAATGTGATCCTGCACGGATTTTTCAACACTACCGAGGTATATATCTGGCTCCATGTGCCATTGACCAAGACGAATGGAGCAACACTGTCGCCATACTTACAGTTATATACAAGGGTCACATTGGTGCTGACATCCGAAGAGGATACGTTTAGGAAGAATGAGAATATCTTGGTATAGTTGCTGAGAGTGATATTGGCAGATGTCGGTTCATATACGGACACTGTAACCTTATTTGAGATATTTTTGTCAGTGCTTAGCGCAACTGTCAGATTGTATCTTGTGAAGTTTAAGCGTGTGACATTTCCTGCAGAGACGCTAGCCTCCTGTACCGCTATGACAGGCTTTACGGTAGTGGTAGGTGCCGTCGTCACCGAGCTTATTATCGTACTTATCGATGTTGAAGCAGAAGTTGAAGAGGTGGATGCGGTAGTTGAGGTGCTTGTCGAAGTTGAAGTTGAAGTGGAGGTGGAAGTGGAAGTTGTTGTGGATTGTGTTGTAGTAGTGCCCAGTATTATGCCTCCACTTGTTCCTGATCCGCTGTTCGACACTGTTGTTGTAGCGGTAGATGTAGAGGTTGTAGTTGAGGTAGTGGTTGGAGAGGATATTGTTACTATGCTTAGCTCTATGCTGTTCAGCGTTACTGGTGTAGAAGCCGAATCTGTAATGAGGATGTTTCCCGATATCGCATTGCCCGCGTCTGCTGCAGGTATCAGCCATAGGAAGGTATTGCTTGTTCCTGTTATCCCCCCATATAATGCGTTCGCAAGAACCGAATCCGTTATTGAGTTGAAAATCTGGTAATTTGCAGTGTAAGGGGCTGTGCCTCCGGACCATGAAGCCGTGAATGCTTCATACTGTCCTGTATTTACACTTGGAGTGTTGCTTGCTGAAAGAGAAGGAATGCCCATTGCGGGATTTATGGTAAATGTGGATGAATATGCTGAATTAACGGTCTCGGATACAGCATCGATAACCATGACATTGAACTGTTCTGGGCTGTTCGCCGCGTCTGCAGATGTTGTTGAGTATGTGAAGGTATTTGACGTTGATGGAACCCCTGTAAAGAGCATATTTGCAATTACTGCACCTGTTATGCTGTTGGAGATCAGCCAGTTGTATGTGTATGGGGATGTCCCTCCTGTTATTGATGCGGTGCAGGATACTGTCTGTCCCACATCAAGTTTGGCACTTGACGGGCAGTTTGTCAGGGTCGGGGTTGTCGGGGCGCCGGCGATTACGGTCAGGGTTCCTGACTTGACACTGTTGATTGTTTCCGGGGTTGAGGCGGAATCGGTTATGAAGACGTTTGCAGCAAGTGTGTTGGAAACCATGTTTGATGGGATGATCCATGCGAAGGAGTTGGATGTCCCTGCCACTCCTGTAAACAGCATGTTTGCGACAAGGTTTCCCGTTACCGTGTTCACTATAAGGTAGTTCACTGTGTATGGGGAGGTTCCTCCACTCCATGAAGCATCGAAGGTTATAGTATTTCCGACGTTCTGTGTTGATGGTAGTGTCGGAGAAGATGTCAGTGTTGGTATCCCGAGGGCGGGGTTTACTGTAACATCACTGTTTATGCTGTTTGTAGTCGCAGCTCCAGGGGTTATTATCTTGATATTTCCAGAATTTGCTATGTATGCATAGGTTCCTGATGGGGCGAAGGCCATGCCCTCGGGAAGATTCAGTAAGGGATTTATTGAGCCAACGATCGTATTGGTTGCTGTGTTGATAACTAGCATTATGTCGGAGTTATATACCGCCACATATGCATAGGTTCCTGATGGGGAGAATGCCACCCGCATTATGCTAGTATAACCAAGAGATATGGAACCAGTTACTGTGTTTGATGCAGTATTGATGATTACAGCGTTGTTTGATTTTTCATTTAAGACATAGGCGTAGCTGCCGTCAGGAGAGATTGCAACTGCACCCGGACCGCTGAAACCTGTGGAGATCGAAGCTGTGACAGTATTCGTGGCAGTATTGATTATCACAACATTGTTTGAAGCATAGTTGGTAACGTATGCATATGTTCCGGACGGAGAAATTGCCACAGAGCTTGGCCCGTTGAATCCGGATATTATGACATTTGTTATTGTATTCGCGGCAGTGTTGATTATCACTACATTGTTTGAGCCGTCGTTTCCGATGTATGCATAGCTGCCGTCCGGGGAAAAAGCCATTCCTCTTGGGCCGTTGAAACCAGTGGACATCGCCCCTGTTACTGTATCCGTAGCAGTATTGATTATCACTACGTTGTTTGAGCCGATATTGGCGAGGTAGGCGTAGCTGCCGTCCGGGGAGAAGGCAACCCCTCCTGGAGACGATACCCCTGTGCTAATCGTACCGAGTATGGAATAGGTATCAGGAGTGTTGTCGGTAACGAATGTACAGTAGTAAGTGCTTGATGCAAGGGATACTGGCGAGAATGTTGCAGAGGTTGATGATAGCCCAATCTGCTGCTGTGTGGGCGATCCTGTCCTGTTGCAATTGTTTGTTGTTGAGGAATATAAGGAAGCTCCGTATGTCGGACTTCCGCCAGTCCAGCCTGATGCAAAGGTTACCTG
>JAKAUU010000024.1 GCA_021817505.1 Microcaldota archaeon
CGGGATACATGCGATTTCCCCGAAGATGCCGGATTCGAAGCGCGATGAGGCCATGCTTAAGTTCGAGGCAAGGGCGAGGAAGGCAAAGGAGCTCTTGTCCACTATGAATACGCATTATGAGGAGCTTACGAAGAAGGTTGATGCCCTTGGCAAGTAGGTGGATGGTTGGCAGATAAGAAAGATGAGGATAAGGAGCTTGATATTAAGAAGGCCGGCCCGCAGCCTGATGCTAACGGTGTCTACGAATCCTATTCCCTTAACGTACAGGGCATGACCGCAAACATAAGCATAGTGGATAACGGGGGATTCGTGCCGGAATACGAGGTAAGCATGCCTGGAATAGGGGATGCTACAAGAATACTGCTCATGTCAATAAAGCCTGAGCTGCTCTCTCTCGTACCTATAGACACGTCGAAGGTGACTAACCGGGAGTACATGGAGAAGATAAGGGAGAAGTATATAGAGGCCGCAAATCTGATAATAAACAAGTATCTGCCTGGAACCGAGGAATCGATAAAACAGGCGCTCATCTCTTACATAAAGAACATGATGCTCGGGATGGGAGACCTTGAGGTCTTCATAGCCGATGAGCATCTCGAGGAGATAACGGTAAACACCTCTAAGGAACCGATATGGATCTTCCACAAGAAATACGGCTGGTGCAAATCCAACGTCAGAATATTTGACGAGGCGACGATATACGACCTCTCTGAGCATATAGGAAGGCTTGTTGGAAGGCAGATAAACAACATAGCTCCGCTCATGGACGCAGAGCTTCCTGACGGCTCCAGAGTCAACGCGACGCTCTTCCCGATCTCACAGAAGGGGAACACCATCACGATAAGAAAGTTTTCCAAGAACCCTTGGACCATGCCTCTTCTGATAAAGAGCGGGGAGATCTCCCCGGAGATAGCATCGCTCATATGGCTCTGCGTGCAGAACGAGATAAGCATGGTGGTGAGCGGCGGAACGGCAAGCGGGAAGACGAGCTTCCTGAATGCCATGTCGATATTCGTGCCTGCGAACCGCAGGGTAATAACGATTGAAGAAACAAAGGAGCTTACGATACCTGATTTCGTGCAGTGGGTCCCTATGCTTACAAGGCAGGCGAACCCGGAGGGAAAAGGAGAGATAGTCCTCTATAATCTTATGATAAACGCATTGAGGCAGCGTCCCGATATAGTCATAGTTGGAGAGATAAGAACGGAGAAGGATGCCGAGACTCTGTTCGAAGCAATACACACGGGGCACACGGCATACGGCACGCTTCACGCGGATAGTGCAGAGGATGCGATAATAAGAATGACGAATCCTCCGATAGCTATCCCGAAGATCATGCTTAATGCCCTCGGAGGCATAATAGGGCTTTTCAGGCACAGGAGGCTGGGCATAAGAAGGCTCTTCGAATTCGGCGAGATAACCAAGAGCGGAGATGCAAATGTCATATACAGGTGGAGCCTTAGGGGAGATACCTTTGTGCAGCTATCTGAGCTGACAAGACTTGTAGACACGATATCGCTCTACAGCGGATACACGAAGAATGAGATAGCTGACGATGTTGCAGAGAAATCCAAGATACTCAAGTGGATGCTTGCGAATGATGTGCTTGCAGTAAATGAGACAGGGGCAGTGATAGCAAATTACTATAAGAACAGGGACAGAGTGGTCCAGATAGTCAATGATAATGCGAAATACGACCCGAGCATGTTCAGCGTACAGAAATCCGAATGATAGTAAAGGGATTTAAATTCTCTTTGGCTTATTTAATTGAGAACAATGCCAATGACCAAGCCCAGGATTAAGGATAAGAATTCAAACATACTGATACTTGCGATAGACATAGACAATGATCTGTACAGGAAGACCAGGATAAGCGGGCCGTTGATGGGGAGGGTTCAGAACCTGAATGGTGCAGCGCAGCTTGCCTTGGCAGATCCAGAGGACTCGGACTCAAACACGATGTTCTATGCTGTGCACCTCTATGACAAGATGAAGGAGGATGGCTATTCTGTGGAAGTGGCAACGGTAACGGGATCCGAGAAGGAGGGCTACGAAGCCGACAAGGAGGTAGGAAGGCAGCTTGAGCTCGTGCTTAACAAATACAAGAGCGACGAGTGCATACTGGTGACTGACGGTCCTAGCGACGAGCGCGTTCTCCCCATAATACAATCAAGAGTCAAGATAAGCAGCGTCCAGCAGGTTGTGATAAAGCAGGCTGAAGGGGCCGAGAATGCATATTACGCGATAATGGAGAAGCTTAAGGAGCCGCACTTCGCAAGGACCGTATTCGGCCTTCCCGCAGTCATACTTATATTGTTCGCTGTCAGCTATCTCGTAGGCGCAGGTTGGATACTGCCTGTGGCGCTTATCGGCATCTATCTGCTTGCGAAGAGCTTCGGCCTCGAAGAGGCGCTTATAAACTCGTTCAGGGGCCTTGGATTCAGCATAGACCGCATGTCCTTCGTCTTCTATATGAGCGCGATACTCTTCGCGGTTACAGGCGCATTCGTCGCTGCGAATAATTATGCGACAAAGCTTGTGATAACAGGGAACCAGGCGATAGCGATAGCCTATCTTGTCGAAGGCTTCCTGACAATACTGCCCATAGTGCTCATACTCTACCTTATAGGAAGATTCATAGACGTGAGGGATGCAAGATATTACTTCCGCGCCTTCAAGTATGCAGTGCTTATAGGCTCGTCCATAATCTTATGGACTCTTCTCTACTCTTTCACCGAATGGTTCATAGGGCAGATATACTTCAGCCAGCTTGTAGACTATGTGCTATTGGCGATGCTCATAGGGGCAGGCGTTTCAGGAGCTTCCAGGATGATGCGAAGGCGCGTGATAAGGAAGAAGAATCTGAAGGGCAAGATAGTGGTCAATGACCTTGGGGCGATGATAGGCAAGATAGCAGGGATAGACCTCAAGAGAGGGCGTATGATAATAAATACAGGGCTGGGCAGCCCTATCACCTACAGCGTCGACAAGATAATAGATCTCTCTGACAAGGTTATCGTGAAGCAGTAGGTTTGTTTGCCCTTCATGTGCGTGCTTTAGATGGACAAGATTCAGTCTAATTATAGGGAGCTTCTGAAGGCGAAGCTTGGCAAAGGCTATGACTCGGCAGTCAAGGGATACGACGTGCTTGGAAGCATCGCAGTGATAGGCGAATCCGGAAAGACAGGCAGAAGCATTGCGGATTCCGTAATGGCGGTAAACAAGAATGTGAAGACGGTGGTGAGCAAGGCCGGTGCCGTGAAAGGCAGATATAGGAGAAGGCAGTTCGCCTTTGTTGCCGGAGAGAGGAATTATATTGCAGAATATAGGGAAAACGGCTGTATTTTCAGGTTTGATATAAGGAAGACCTTCTTCTCGCCGAGACTCTCATTCGAGAGGAAGAGGGTTGCGGATCTTTCAAAGGACAATGAGCATGTCATAGTGATGTTTGCAGGCATAGGACCTTTTGCGATAGAGATTGCAAAGAAAAACAAAAAGTCAGATGTCGTCGCAGTAGAACTGAGCAAGGATTCCTATAAGTATATGCTGGATAACATCAAAAAAAATAAGGTCGGGAATGTCAGGCCGGTTCTTGGCGACGCTGGCAAGGTGGTGGAAAAGATGCCGGGCTGGGCTGACAGGATAGTGATGCCGCTGCCGATGAGCGCGGAGAAGTTCCTTGAAGGGGCTATCGATAGCTCAAGGGACGGGTGCATCATACATTTTTACTCGTTCGGAAGTGCTGATTCCCCTTTTTCCGGTAGCGCAAAAATGGCAAGGGAGCTCGCAGAGAAAAAAGGGTTCTCGGCCAGGATAGTGGGAAAAAGAGTGGTCAGGCCCTATGCGAAGGACACTTCCGAGATAGTTCTTGATATCAGAATATCAAAGAAAAATAAAGGTAGGAAAAGAATGGCAGGGCCATCAAGGAAAAAACGCCGTTGAAAGCGCTTTTGCCATGAGGCCTGCTGCTTTGCTTTTTACTTGTATATTGACCTGTAGACGTTGTTTGTGTCGTCAGTTATCACTATGCACTCGCCTTCACACTCTACAAGGCAAGCCTGGCAGAGAATGCATGCTGAGCCCTGGACCGCAACGGATATGCCTCCGCTGGAACCGTCACTCGCCTGGGCGAAGTGCCTATGGCCATCCTGAACGCTCTCCCATTTTGACTTTATCTCTGGAAGAGACTCTCCTTTCCACTGCTCCTCTGCTGGAGCGGTATCACTATTGACATCAGGAGCTGCTCTGTCCTTCATCTCAAATACTGCAACTGGACAGACATCAAAGCAATGATGGCATCCAGTGCACTTTGGTTTTTCCACGTATACTTGCATTTAGACACACCGACGTTTAGACACTTGCTGGAAAACGCTTATATAATGTATGCGCTTTCAAGAGTTCCGCAGGTAAATTGCCTGATACAGCGCTAGCCGTATCAACCAAACAGGCTTGCTAGCCCTCCTGCTGCCTGCTCTTCGCTCATGTGCTCTTCAGCTGCTTTTTCCTCCTTCTTTGCCGCTGGAGCTGCTGCTGCAGCTGCTGGAGCCGCTACCTGCACTGATTGTGCATTCTTTATAACATCCTTTATGTTGACTCCTTTTAGGGACTTTGCAACTGACTTTGCCATGGCTTCGTCAGGGCTGAGTCCTGCAGCCTTCACTACCTCTTCCAGATTCTTCTCGTCTATCTCTTTTCCTGCCGCATCAAGCAATAACGCAGCGTATATGTATTCCATTCTTTTACACCTTTATTTAGTTAGTATGATTCTTTTATGCCGTAGTGCTCTCCTTAGGCAGTTTGTCGATTGCCATGGATTCGCGCACCGCCTGTGCAAGAAGCTTTTCTGCAATCTCTGGTTCATATACCTTTGCTTCGAGGCCTAGGCCAAGAGCAGATATGTATGCCTTGGAGATGCTCTCCTTAACATTGTATTCTGTTATTATTCCAGCGTTAGATGCTATCGCACATGCCTGTGCAAAGCTCTTTGATATCTCGTTTGTTAAGAATTCGGCATTGACCTTTAATGCAAGGCCGTGGTACAGTATGCCTTCGCTGATTATGGCACGAAGCTGAGTTCCGGCCTCGAACGGCATTATGTCAAGCATCTTGAGTGCCTTTGATACAGGCACGCTTATCTTTGTGCCTTTTGCAACAAGCACCTTTGATTTTGAAATGACGACCTTGCCCTTCTGTATCTGCACATCTATTCCTGCCGTCTTCAGGTCTGTGACTGCCTGCCCCGGAGCTATTGTCGTCTCCCCAGACTCTATGCTTATATCTTCAGGAGATACCTGGTTAGGCTTTGCACTCAGCTTTATCCTGTTTGAACTTATTATCTCATTGAGCTCCTCAGGGCTCCTGTTTGACATTATCAATGCAAAGTTCGAATCTATATGGTCCTCTAGCTTCTTTAGTTGAGGATTGGACTCAAGGGCGCGCATTATGAGGCTCTTCCTTGCCACTATTATCTTCGTATCTGGCTTGAGCATGTTCTTTGCCTTCTGCGTAAGCCTGTCCGGAACCTCCTGTATCGGCAGTATCCCTATCGTCTTGTAACTCTTTATCTCCTTCTTGAGATTCTCGACGAGTTCAACCTTTTGAGCTTTTAACATCATTTGAGCACCTATATGAATTTGAGCGGTTCGCTCATCGTGAATTTTACATAGAGGGATCTTATGTGATTACCTCCCATCTTCCTGTTTATGCTGTTTACTACCTCCTTTATGTTATCGTATATGTCATTTGCAGGCATGTCCTCCGTGCCTACTACGCAGTGGACAGTAGGTATGTTCTTTCCCTTGCTCTTAAGCGTTATCCTCTTTGTTACGTCGTTTGACATTGACTTCAGAGTCGATCCTATTAAAGGCTTTGGCATCTTGTTTCTAGGACCCAGAAACTGACCGAGGCTCTTTGCTATCATCGGCATGAGCTGCGGCTGCGCTATCAGTTCGTATTCGAGAAGGCCGTTGAGCCTCTTCGGGTCCTTCGCTATTACGTCTATCTCACTGCCGTTTATCACTTCCATGTTATTCTGCTTTGCCTCATTGGCTATCGTATTGTCGTTTGCAAATACTGCCATCTTCAATGATTTTCCTTTTCCATGAGGAAGCATTATCTCTAGGTTTATCTTGTTGTCCTGCTTTGAGAAGTCTACCCCTTTGAAGTTTATCGCAAGCTCCACTGTCTGCTTGAACTTCCTCTTTCCTTTATTCTCCTCAATGAACTTAGTGAGTTTTTCCAAATCTTCTGCCATGTTAATCCCTCCTGCAAACTGCAGTATTGCGGGAAAATAAGCAATATGAATTAAATGAAAATATTAATAAAGTTATCTAACCGCACTGTGAATCGAGAGCTTAGCTCCTTACAAGACCGCTCAGGCCATCGCCCTCTTGCCTTATTGAGCTCTTTGATACTCTATTGTTATACATATCTATAGCCTGTTCTATGGATTTCAGGACCTGGCCGATCTCCTCCTTCTTCTTTTCAGTAGGTTGATATATATTTTTCCAGCTCTCGCTCGCATTCTGCTCCATGGGACTGATGCCGAACTCCAATCTGAAATCCACTATCATGCCCTTCTGATGATAAGGTTTTCTTATCCCGGTATATTTGCTTACGAAACCGTTTGAATTCCTGACTATGGATTCTGCAATATCGTCTTTCCACTTGTTCGCATCTTCCTTAGGAAGTTCTGGCTCAGCTCCGAGATGCAGTGTTGCCGATAGAAATCCGCCTATGTAATCGTCAGTCTTTTTTGGACCTCTCATCTTTTCGAATTGAATGAATTCTATGTGGAGATGCACCTTGGCATCCTTATTGCCATGATTGATCCTCTCTGCAAATTCATCTATAATGTCAAATGCCCAGGGCGCTCTCTGCCTTTCAGGTATCTCTTTTGAAGAGTACTCTACTCCTCTTTCGCTTCTTTCTACGTAAAATCTCTCCCTTGATAGTCGTGCGGCTTCCTCGGGACCGCAGTTGCTTGCCCTTATGTCTTCAGACATTCTCTGCCTGCTCCGCGCATTTGCAATCTCAACGTCAGAATTCTGAGGTCTTTTGTATTCCATAATATCGCCCGTGTGTTTTACAAAAGTTAGACTCTGCTGAAATGATTCTTAAAACTTTTGTGCAGAATGAACAAAAAGCACGTTGCAGGGTACTATGGCAGGTTATTAATAACAAATGCCCAATATCAGCATGGCCAAAAAGGCTACAAAAAATAAAGGGGATGGTTTAAAGCAGCAGTCTGCCTTTGAATTCATAACCACATACGGCTGGGCAATACTCATACTTGCAGTCGTAATAATAATGCTCTATTACTTCGTCAGCATACCCACAACAGCGGTTCCTAACCAGTGCAAGTTCGTATACGGCACTAACTGCCAGGGAGTTGTTGCCACCTCTGCAAATGGCATAACTAAGATAACAATGGTTATGACCAACTCCCAGAATTTCCCGATATTCAATCCGCAGGTAAGGTTTGCAACAGATTCCTATGGCAATCTCTCGTCAACCTGCCTGCCTTCCAGCAACATAATACAGCCCGGAGGGGAGATGATATGCAACATGACCGTGCCTGTTTATGTCGCTCCTGGAACCACCATAACGGGAACGACATATCTTAGCGTGACGGCATGCCCTAGTGGAGATGAAAACAACTGCCAGCCAAAACAGGTGCAGACATACAAGGGCAGTATAATAACCAGAGTTACTTCACAGACTAACAACATACATCTGACATCCACTTCTACATCTTCTACTTCCACATCTTCAACATCGACTTCAACAACTACCTCCACATCCACTTCGACCACTACATCGACATCCACTTCTACCTCTTCAACATCTACTTCGTCCACCTCAACTTCAACATCGACTTCAACCACTACAACTATACTGCAGTATACTTTGACGGAATCTGCGAGCCCCGCCGCTGGAGGTAGCGTTACACCAGGAACAGGCAGATACTCCCCGGGAGCGTCTGTTACAATATCCGAAACTCCAAGTTCAGGTTATTACTTTGTAGACTGGACAGGAAGCGGATCAGATTATTCAGGAACCAGCACAGCATATTCTATAACAATAAATAGCGATACAGTAGAGACTGCTAACTTCCAGCCATATACCACTACAAATTCGCTCATCTGGTCCGGCACAGATGCAATTTCCGGTAATTGTTATACTAATAGCGGATGCGACGGTAACATAATATTTACTGGAAGCCAGCAATCGGGTGCAACCTCTTCCAGTTTGGGTAATGGAGTAATAGTTACTGAACTAGTACAGAACAGGGGAGAGGCCACAAATGGCAAGGGGGCTACAGTAAACGTAGGTCCTTTGTATGTAACTGTTAGTGGATTAGCATCCAATCCCGGATATCCTACAGTAACGTGCAACAACGGATCTAATACAGTGGTCTACGATAGCGCAGGGATGTTTGAAGGAGGAGTACAAGACACCGTGGGCACGCAACAGATTTCATATAGTTCCGGAGTATTGAATGTTGAATGGAATCCAGGGACCCAGGTCGTGGGGATGGCGATAGGAAGTATGAGTAACACAGATGCCGGACAATGCACAGTTACAATAAACTAACTGCCTTCTTTAATCTGATTATAAAGGTAATTGCCAAAATACGATTCTTGTATGAATCGTTAATTTTAGAATTGACATGGCATCTCCGTAAACTGAGCTAACTGATTAGGATTATTAGAGGGATTAAAACAGGCCAGTAATTATTTGCTGCTTACAGTTGTTTTCAGCTTTTGACATTTACAGAAGCTTCAGTGCGGACGTGAATTTGTCTATCTCATCCTTTGTCCACGGGCCTACGCCAAGGGCAGTTACCGTCCCTGGAGGAAGCTGCGTCAGCCCTGCATCCGACACCAGTGCGCATGGCACACCCTTGTACTTGAATGCCTCGAAAAGCCGCTTAAGTTCGGTCTCATCATTCGCTTTTAGGACTATCTTTCTCTCTCCGGTCTTGAGCCATTCTTCTGCTATCTTCTTGTCTTTCTTCTCGGCTTCGAAGTAGCTCATCAGTGAAGCATGGGCTGCCTGTGCTGCAGTCTTTCCCTTGCCCATCTCTATATCTGCCCTTATTATTATAGCCTGTTTTATCTCAACCATAGCATAGCCCGTACGGATTTGCTTACCAATATCTAATATTATTGTTGCTTTATATATACATAATAATACGTGGATTTGATGGCTTCGGAAGATCTGGGATTGTCCCTCTTGTCAAAACTCCTTTCGGACTTTTATAGAAAGAGCGCGGCTTATTTCCCTGAAAGAATAGACGAGAGGGAATTCGGCATGGGGGACCTTGAACGTAAGATTGCTTTCAGGCACCTGCAGTTCAAATCCAATGAGGAGTTCAGGAAATACATGATCGTCAATGCCCCTCCGTATGTCTCATGCTCCTCAGCGTATTACCACTTCCCGGCAGGCAGGCCGATGAGCGCAAAGGGCTGGATAGGCTCTGAGTTGATATTTGACCTTGATGCTAACGACATGCACCTTGACTGCCAGAAGGCCCATGGAGGTTCATGGGTATGCGACAACTGCCTGGAAAATGTAAAGGCAGAGACCCTGAAGCTCATAGAGGATTTCCTCATTCCTGACTTTGGATTCTCGGATAATGAGATAAGAGTGAATTTCTCCGGGAATAGAGGTTACCACGTGCATGTAAACAACGAAGCGGTGATGAAGCTTGACACGGATTCGAGAAAGGAGGTGAGTGACTACATCTCGGGGCACGGGATAAATTTCGACAGCATATTCAAAGAGGAGATGGTCCGGGGATCGAAGATAAGGAAGCTGGTCGGTCCGAAGCCTGATGAGAAAGGATGGAGTGGCAAGGTTGCAAGGAAATTCATAAGCATGATAAATAACGGCAAGGAGAGCCTTGAGCAGATAGGCATAGACAAAAGCATTGCCAAGAGACTCTATGAAAAGAGAGCCCTTGTCGAGATGGGGATAAGGAACGGCAACTGGGACATGGTCTACATAAAGAACAAGAGTGATTTCTGGAAATCGGTCATAGAGAAGCAGGCGGTCGCGCAGAGCGACAGGATAGACAAGAACGTTACGAACGATACGGGGCATATGATAAGACTTGCTGGTTCAATCCATGGCGGATCCGGGCTTGTAGCAAGGAAGATGGCTGCATACAGGAACATGGATAGATTCGATCCGATGAAAGATGCGGTAGCTTTCAGGGAGGGGAATCTGAAGATAATTGCAGATACTAAGAACGTTCTTTCTATGAATGGAAAGGAGTATGGCCCTTACAACAAAGAGGAGGTAACCATAGAAACAGCACCTGCGATGTACCTCTATCTGAAGGGCCTTGCAAAGGTAATCTCAGCCGAGTAGCCATCATTTAAGAAAATGGTTCGGCATATTTGCATTATTCGGTCTCTCCGTTCGCAGAGTCCTGGTCCCTGTCCAGCGTCTTCTCGAGAATATCTGCGGCTATCGTCACAGGATTTATTATATTGTCTATTTCTAGGTCATTAAGATGGGCCTCCGCTTCCGACTCGTGCGTTATTACTGTGATCTTGGTCTTATTTGAGAGCTTCTTTACGACAAGCACCACGTATACTGCCTTGGTGCTGTCCCTCAGATCTATGACTATGTCGGTAGCCTTGTCAAGATTGAACTTCTCAAGATCTGATTTCGAGGTATAGTCCTCTAGAAAAGCAGGATACCCTTTCTTGCGGAGCATGTCGGCAGTCGGTTTGTCAGCGGTTATTATTATGAAGTTCCTGTGCTGCGCTTTTAGCTTGTGGGAGAGGATCTCATTTGCAGAATCGTATCCTATGAGCACTATGTGCCTGTTCATCTTCTTCCTGTTCACGTTGTTTAAACCTGAATATATCTTTTCAACTCTTGCGCTCAAGAACTCACCTGAAAGCACCGTTATGGCGCTTAGAAATATACTTAATCCCGATATTATTAATACTATTACAAACACTTTGCCCAGCTCAGTGACTGGGGTTATGTCCCCGTAGCCTACGGTAGATATCGTAACCACCGTAAAGTATACTGCATCTACCCATGAAGTTATCCTTACGTTAAAATTGCCGCTCTGCCCAAGGATGTATGAGCCTATTGTTCCGTACAGGATTACCGCAGCTATTGCTATTATATAGAATATTATCCTCCGATCAAGGTTCATGCCCGTATATATGCAGTATAAATTAATGAACTATGCTTAGATTGGCAG
>JAKAUU010000023.1 GCA_021817505.1 Microcaldota archaeon
GGACAAGCTGCTGAAAGACGGGTATATACTATCGCCTACGCTTCCCATAACTGCGCCTAAGATATCCGATGCTAAGAAGCTCACGCCTGTTGAAAACTATGCGATGGACCTGTTCACAATACCTCCAAATCTTGGAGGTTTCCCCCACGTTTCTTTCCCGTATGATTACATAGATGGCATGCCTATTGGAGCGCAGCTGGTAACAGGGCATGGTAATGACTATGCGATCCTTGACTTCGTAAAGGAGTGGGAGGAAGGTTTCGATTATATGTACAAGCATAACCTGGGAAGTCTATGAAGATAGGATTGGAGGTGCACGTTGCACTCCCTACTAAGTCAAAGCTGTTCTGTTCATGCAGCACCGATCCAGCAGAGCCGAATACAGCGATATGCCCGATATGCATGGGTTTTCCAGGATCTAAGCCCATGCTTAACAAGGCCGCAGTAGAATCTGCTCTTGGCATAGCAAATTCACTCCATTGCGCAATAAGCAAGGATATCTCCTTTGTAAGGAAGGTCTACTTTTATCCAGATCTTCCCAAATCATATCAGATAACGCAGATGGAGGGCTCCATAGGGATTGGCGGTTATCTTGCGATAGGCGAGAAGAAAGTAAGGATACGCAGGGTTCAGATAGAGGAGGATCCAGCACAGATAATACGAGAGGGTGCACTAACTCTGATAGACTTCAACAGATCAGGCACGCCGCTGGTCGAGATTGTCACAGAGCCTGACATAAGCAGTGAGGAGGAGATGCGCTCCTTCATAGGCAGCCTCAGGAGCATACTCTACTACTTAGGAGTCGACATAAACAAGGAGATAAAGGCAGATGTGAACATCTCTCTCGCTGAGACAAGGGTTGAGGTGAAGAACGTAACAGGCATAAAGAACATGATAGAGACCCTGAGGTTTGAGATTGAGAGACAGACTGAAGCGATAAGGAACGGGGAGGAGATAGCAAGGGAGACACGCGGATACAACGAGAAGGCGAGGAGCACCCAGACCCTCAGAGAGAAGGAGACTGATGAGGAATACGGGTACATCTTTGAATCAGACCTCACCTTATTCAGAACAGAGGATCTGAAGTGCAACAGGCCAGTATACGCTAATGAGGTTGCAATGGAGCTGGCGAATGGAACCGATGTGAGCCCTAAGACAGTATCTGAGATAATAATGCTGGACAGCTACTCGCTTGGGCAGATAAACAGGCTCAGAGGCAGGCATGAGCTTAGGAGCATAATACACGGGATAGAGCGCTACAAGAAGTATGGGAGCATGGAGAGAGTGCCTGATTCGGTTCTTGATAATATAGTATTATTGATAGAAGGGGGCAAGGAGGTCTCCAAAGAGTCGATACAGGATCTTGAAGCAGGTAAGGAGGTTAAGGTTGAGTATTCTGAGCTGCCTGAGGGACAGCTTGAGAAGCTCATAGACAGGTATCTGGCAGAGAATCCTGATCTTGTTAGGGAGTATGCCAGACAGCCGAAGACCATCAACCTTATAATAGAGAATATAGCAAGGCCGAATGGACTCCATCCGAAGGAGGTTGCTAGGAAGCTAATGCCGATACTAAACAGGATTGCAGAGGTTAAATGAGGCTTTTACGTCAGATGCAGAGAAGAATATATAAAAAAGATTTTGTATATAATGATATACTTTAAATATGTTTAGACGCACACTTTTAAATAATAAATTTCGGTGAATTTGGATGAGTGGAGAAAAGAATAACTCAGTAATATTAGAGACTGTAGACCAGAATCTGGTAATAAACATAAACAATAAGAGACCGGAACAGAAGGAAGAGGCAGGGGAGGACCTATCAAATCCTATATTAGCGCCTTACCACAGGACTCTCGAATATATAGAGAGGCTGCCTGTGCTGGAGAGGACAAAGACAGTGTGCCCTGAGTGCAAGCTGATAGTCGATGGAATAATATACAGGGACGGAGAGAACGTCATGATAAGAAAGAGCTGCGAAGAGCATGGCATGACGATAGAGAAGTACTGGGAAGACTATGACATGTACATGAAGATGCGCGATTACAATTACTATGGAAGAGGATTCGACAATCCTAATTATATAAACAAGGGAGAGAACTGCCCTTACGACTGCGGAATATGCGAGAGGCACAAGTCACACACAGGGCTTGCAAATGTGGTAATAACCAACAGATGCCACCTGAGCTGCTGGTACTGCTTCTTCTATGCAAAGGAGGGTGAGGCCATCTACGAACCTACGCGCGACGAGATAGGACATCTCTTCCATGTGCTAAGGACGCAGAAACCCATACCTGCAAACGCTCTTCAGATAACAGGAGGAGAGCCTCTTATGCGATCAGACATACTGGAGATAGTAGGCATGGCAAAGAATGCCGGCTTCGACCAGATACAGCTCAATACTACAGGGATCATACTTGGAGAGAACCCTGAACTCGCAATAAAGCTCAAGCACGCAGGGGTAAGCTGCCTATACATGAGCTTTGACGGCGTCTCTAAAAGAGCAAACCCTAAGAACCACTGGGAGGTGCCGAAGACCATAGATGCATGCAGAAAGGCAGGTCTCGGAGTCGTAATGGTCCCTACAGTCATAAGAGGGGTAAACGATCATGAAATGGGCAAGATGATAAACTTCGCACTGAACAATACGGATGTTGTGAAGGCAGTCAACTTCCAGCCGGTATCACTGGTAGGAAGGATGCCTGCAAGGCTTAGGGAGAAGCAGAGGATATCCATACCTGGGGCTATAAAGCTCATAGAGGAACAGACAGACGGAGTGATAATGAAGGAGGATTGGTTCTCCGTGCCTTACGTAGGAGGAATAAACAGGTTCATAGAGGCATTGTCAGGTGAATACAAGTACGACCTTTCGATCCACTTCGCATGCGGAGCAGGCTCATACATCTTCCAGGACCCTGACGGGAAGATAATCCCGATAACAAGGTTCGTGAATGTGGAGGGGCTCTTCGAGCACCTGCAGAATGCGATAAACGAGATGGAGGGCAAGTCTAAGATAGAACGCAGAGTGGTTGCATTTAGGGCAATGCTCCAGATAAGGAAGTTCATAGACAAGGAGAACCAGCCTAAGTCGGTAAACTTCTCGAAGCTGCTGATGTCCCTGCTCATGAAGAGGGACTTTGCGACTATGGGCAAGTTCCAGCTCAAGTCACTCTTCCTTGGGATGATGCACTTCCAGGACGAGTATACATACGATATAAAGAGAGTGGAAAAGTGCGACATACACTACTCGATGCCTGATGGAAGGGTCCTTCCATTCTGCACCTTCAATGTCTTTCCTGAGATATACAGGGACAAACTGCAGAGGCAGTATGCGATACCTTCACAGCAGTGGCAGGAGATGCACCATGACTGGACATATGCATCTGACAAGTACAAGCGTGATGTGAAGGCTCTTGAAGCCTCTGATGTCTACAAGAAGGCGTATGAGAACATGAATGATTACTTTATGCTTCCTGTTAACACGGAACAGGCGCTCATAAACAAGTCTGCAAAGCACCAGTCCAATACTGCAAGGAATGTGGCAGTGCAGATGGCTGCGGCAGGGGCCGGGCAGAGCGGAAAGGAGGAGCAGCATGCTGAAGAAGGGCACGGACACTCGCATGGAGCAGAGGCTGAAGGAGACTCATGCGCATGCGGAGGCAAGTGCGGCTGCGGAGGCAATTGCTGAACCGATAGAGGTAGTTTATCTTGGACCATCGTGAAATACAGCAGGAGAGCGGGTTCGTAAGAGACCTGAAGAGTGCAAACAAGGAGGAATACATAGATTACTCCATAGAGGAGAGTGGCAAATCCTACAGGATACCGTACAAGATGGTACGGGAGATGACCATAACCAATATTGACAAGACCGAGCTCAAGGACATACCGCATACTGCAAGGGTCCAATACAGGCTGCTTCTGCTTGACGCAGTGCTTAAGGCAAAGATAGAGTTTATCAGGGGCAAAGCGACCCTGACATACAATCCTGTAGGCGAAGCCAACTCTAAGGAGAAGATGAGCAGGGATGACGTGATCAGGTTCTTTGCTGAGCAAGGTGTCCACATAGATCCAAAAAACATAGTTGAGAGGGATGTGGATTATATAGAAGAAATATACAAGCCTCAATTCGACCCTGCCCAGATACGTGAACATGCCCCATATGGCTACACTCGTGAGGAATGGAAGAGGATGAAGCCCGATTATATTAAAAAGACCATTGAAGGGGAACAGAAGAAGCAGGAGAAATTCCATGCATGGCAGGATAGCTACATAAGCAGGTATCCGGAGATGGCGAAGGAGTATGGGATCTCGGCAGATAAGCCGAAGAAGAAAGGTCTTCTTGCAAGGTTAACAGGCAGGGACAGGAGTGAAAAGGGCTACTGGTTCCACGGAGTCTGACCGCTTTTCTTGGAAGAATCTATTTCTGTGCCATCGTCTTTAGCGTATTGACAAGCAGGGTTATTACCTCTGTCTTGTAACCCTTGTCCGTCACCTTTATGCTTGAGGCATATTCATGGCCTCCGTAGGATTCTATCAGATTAGGCCTGCTCTGTGAGACCTCCTCTATCGCCCTCTTTATATTTATGGATCCGCTGTTCACATTCGATCTTATTGATATGTAGAAGCCCGCATGCACCATCACTATGACCCCTGAGCGCTCATCTTCTTCCAGCCTTTCCATGAACTTTGATGAGAAACGCCCTGGGAGAGGGTATCTCGATTCTGGTTTAACCTTCTCATAGTCAAGCACGTATATTGCCATACCGTTCTGTGTCACGTATCTCTTCGACTCCTTCATCGAATTGTCAATCACTTCGCCCAAGGTGACCTTGGCAAAGGTCAGGAGCTCCTGCCTCTTTGTCCCGTTTATCGCATTAAGCAGCTCCTTCGGGGAGATCTTGTCCGAGGAGCCTATGATCTCGGGATCGCTTGTCAGCATATCGAGTATAGTGGCAGTATCAGAAGCCTGCTCGTATTTCACCCTGTAGTCGCTGTAATCGCCTATCATTGAAGAGTATATGAACTCTTTCACGTCGGTTTCTGAGAAAATGGATGCGAATATCGATGCGAGAGCACCTGCAGTATAGTTCGAATCGGAGGAGAAATTCCATGGATTTATATAGTATTTCAGCTTCTGGCACTCCGCATCCTCCTGGAGAGGATGATGGTCGAGCCAGATTATGTCCGCGTGCTCATTTATGGCTTTGACTCCTTCGTTGCTGTCCTTGGATGTTCCGAAATCCACCATTATGAGAAGAGGCTTATCATAGGATGAAAAACCGTTGAAGAATAACTTGTCCGATTCCGCGTCCTCCTTCCTGTAGGATATTCCCTTGTGCATTATCCAGCGCGGGCCGTTTATCGCGCCTGTCTTTTGATAAAGGGAGTCTATTGCCCTGTATATCGCGCATGCGCCGCTTGATCCGTCAGCGTCATTATGGAACCTTATTATTATTGGCGAGGAGAAGAAGAGTTTGTGCAGAAGCAAACCTGCCGCTCCGGCCAGGTTCGGCCACATCCTCTCTGTCGCTTCGTCGATATCCCTTATGCCTATCGAGTATGGGCTTTCGCGAAGCATCTCCTCGGACCTTTTTTTGGCAGCGCTTTTCAGGCTTTCCGCTATCTCTTTTTCAGATTCAGGGAGGGCGATCAGCCCGTTTCCCGAGTAGTCGACGGCCTCGCCTACATTGAATATGGTTCTTTCCGAAGACTCTACTATTACTGGATTGCCTTCTTCAACAACCAGAAGATGATAGAGACGCTCGCTGTCGATGCCGGTTATGCAGGTTATCAATGCCTTCATACTGTGCTATTTGTGCTGTTCCTATATAAAACATTATTGACGCATGCACCGTTTAGTGTCGCATTGCCTATGTACTGGCAGTAAGAGGTGTTTGAATAGAAAGAAGCGAGATATGAATAGCATATGGCACTCTGGGTCTTATTTGAAGAGAAGCACTTTGTGGCATTCTTAGAGTATATTGCGTCTATGTAGGATAGGTTAGAGCATGATGCCCCATATCTCCCGCATATGCTGGATATGTTTTGATAATAGCCCGTGCTGTTCGGGGTAGTGTTTATCGCGTATGATTTTGTGCATATTGACCTCAGGGTCGAATTGCTTATGCTGGCGCAGTACGAGGACTCGTTTGACTGATATGCCAGGGAGTAGTAGCAGAGATCTCTGGGAGATACCTGCAGATTTAGGTATGAATCGTAATAGTAGATCAGCAGTGGCAGATTCCCGAAATTGGTATCCGTCTTCAATGCAGGAGTTGAATTCAGTATCTCAGAGGACTGTGCGAATGTCCCATTGCCTATCAATGAACAGTATGTGGAGTTTGAATGCGAATCGGCTTTTGAAAGATCTATGGCGTATTTGCAGGTTGCAGACAGGTTTGGATCTGATATCTGAGAACAGGCTGCTGTGCTGTTATATGTGGAGCCTATCGAATAGAGGCAGCTGTCCCTGTATGGCTGGAGCAGCGAGGTGCAGTCTTCATATGAACCGGTCGCGTTTGCAACCTGAAGCGTACAGCCTGCCTCATAGGTATAATTTGATATCGAGGTGCAGAGCTTTGCATTCTTTGTATTCAAAGCTATCGCAGAGTAGCAGCCATAGGCATAGCTTCCGTTCAAGGTTGCACATCCTGTTGTGTTTGATGAGCTTACAGCCACGGATTCCAGGCATGCGCTCCTCTGCTGACTTGTGAATTCCGAACTGCAGAAATTCGAGGATGCGTTTGTGTGCAGGAATGTAGAGAGAATAGCAGCTATTATTACAATTGCGGCTATTATGCCAAGTGCAAGTACCTTATGTCTCTCATCAGAATCCGAATTTATCTTTCCATTTCCGGTTTTTCCCGCAGCAACACCGCTCCTGCCATTATATCTGATCCGTTATCGGAGAGATCTTTATCCCTGAAGAGGTGATCTCATAAGGCGCGGTGTAGAAGCTGTGCTTCGATCCACGCATCTTGATTACCTCGATCCCTGTCGTCCTCTTCTCCTCCTGGCCGTTTTGATAGAGCATTATTATCCCGTCAAATATGAAGTATTCCGGCTTGAACTCAACCTTTTTCCTCTCAAGATTGTTTGATTCGACTATGAGTATTGTGGTTACCCCTAATCTCCTGAAATTGCTTGATAATGCCAGCATCAGGCGCCTGTACATCAGGGGAGTCTGCACTAAAAGACTTAGGATGGCGCTCGAATCGATCACTATCAGCTTTGCGCTCTCTTTGAAGATCATTGACTCCATCTGTGCGACTATGTTGCCGAATTCATGTTCGGTGTCTGAAGGCCTGTTAGAGAGTTCAGGGCTTATTGCTCTTCCTTCAACTATGATAATCTTTTTCTTTATAAGGTCGTCAAGGTCAGTTAACTGCGAGAATGTCGTCTTTACGTTGTATACCAGTTTTCCTTCACTCTCTTCAAGAGAGAAGTATATCCCCTTGTTGCCCTGCTTTGCATTCCTGTAAAGGATCTCGAAACCGAGCAGCGTCTTCCCTGCGCCAGGCCCTCCTGCAAGAACAACTTGATTGGCAAACGGTATTCCCCCACCGATAAGGTCATCCAGTCCCTCAACTTCTGTTTTTATCGCGTTTGTTTGGCTGTCCATACTTTATCAACGATTTATTATTATAGTCAAGAATTTAAAGTGTTTGCGTGTAATTACTCTTGGTTATATGAATAGGAGATTGGTCGGCTTGGGAGTCCTGCTTCTTTTGATAGGCATTATGTTCGAGTACTTCTCTGTCCAGAGCGTCTATTCAAATCTGCCGAATTATTCCTCTTCAGCTACTCAGAGCGTCGCTGTTCAGCCAAAATCCGACTTCTTCATACCCATAAGCATAAGTAATGTATCAATACTGGAGATGGTCTATAACTCAACAGAGCCTATTGACTTTTATCTGATCAACAGCACTGCGCATAATCTCCTTCAGAAGGCAAACTCCACTCTGATAGAAAATGCCACATATCTGCACGGAAACGGGCTGGTATACCAGATTGACAACAGCTCTTACGGAATCTTCCCGTATCAGGAAAATCTCACACAGGCGCAGAGACCTGTTTACTGGGCAGGAAATGGGACGGGGAACCAGACGCTCTTTGCAAACGGCACCTATTACGCAGTATTTCAGAATTACGGCAATAAATCCAATACGGTCTTCTACGCTACCCTGAACAGAAGCCTCTCTTCCATAGCGTCTTCAGAGGAGAGCTACTCTTTCGGGAATATAGGGCTCAATATAGGCGGGAGCATTTCGGTAATAGCCGGGATAATCCTTCTCATTTACGGCCTGCTGTCCAGATCCAAGACCGATGAAAAGAATGAGAGTGCTGAAGCCGAGATGCTCTACAGGGCTATCGAGAAGAAACATTATCCAAAAACCAAAACGAAGAGAACCGGCAAAAAGAGCAGAAAGAGGAGATAATCGTGGCGTGCCGATACCGTATTCGGCATTTGGCTTATAAAGCTTTCCTGAGATTAAAGAGTGATGGACAGCTTAAAGGAGAGGATAGCAGGGGAGATAGCATTATCTGACAGCCCCGGAAGCAATATGAAGAAGTGGAGAGAGCTCTTTGGCATATCCCAGACAGAGCTTGCTAAGAGCCTGAAGATATCCACATCCACAATAAGCGATTATGAAGGGAATAGGAGGGCGAGCCCCGGCGTAGGCATAATAAAGAGATTTGTTGAAACGCTCTTTGCAATGGATGAGGAACGCGGAGGCAGCGTCGTGAAGAATCTCGAAAAGTATAATCTTGCTCCGCAGAATGATACTCCTTTCTATACGATACATGACTTTTCAGCTCCTATAAACGGCAATGACTTCGTAAGGATAATAGAGGCAAAGGTTGTCTCTAACCCTGCTTCTCTTGACAATATAAAGCTCTTCGGATACACGCTCCTTGACAGCCTAAGGGTCATACTGGAGATATCGCCAAGCGACTATCCAAGGCTCTTCGGAACTACAAACGAACGTGTATTCATTTTTGACCAGGTCTCTACCGGAAGGTCGCCGATGGTGGTGATAAGGGTTGCACCGATAAAGCCCAGGGTAGTGGTCATACAGAATATAGACAATGTCGACAAGCTTGCGGTGAAGATATCACAGATAGAGAAGATACCCCTTCTTACTACAAAATTAGACATAAAGGAGATAAAGGAGAGGCTCAGCAACATCTGACCTCTGGTCCGCTGCCTTAATTCTTCAAGAATGAACAGGACAGGCATTAATCCTTTATCCTTAGCTTCTTGTGCTTCCAGTCTCTTGCAAACTTGTTCTGCTGGATCTTCCTGTGCGTCCTTAGGACCGCAAGCAGCGGGATCCTCTTGTTCTGTTTTATCTTCTTTGCGAGCTTAGTCTTCTTTGCCCTGCTTTTCTTTACCATATAATTCACCTATTTTCTCCTGAACTCTATCTTAGGCTCAGGCTTGTATGTCAGCCTTGACAGAATCTCGACAAGCTGCTTCTCGTTTATCTTGTCCGTGAACCTGCCCGACTGCGCCGTGGATATTATCATGTTCAGTATGTTCATATAGAGGTCATAGTTCGAGATCCTGACATTCATCAGGCGCTCGTATGCCTGCTCCGTCATATACTTCTTTACCGTAAGGCGCTTCTGCTGCTCCAGCTGTATCGTCTTAAGCCTTTTATTGAGCTCCTTTCTTGCAGCATCTTCCTCATTTCCTGGCACTTTCAGGCACCCTTGAGCATATCGTTCGCGAGCTTGTTGAGAAATGACTTGCCTGCAGGGGTTATGATCCTGCCCTGCTTCGAGGCCTTGATGTATCCTGCCTTTTCCAGCTCATCGAATGCGTCCTTTATTATGCTGCCTCCGCCCTTGTAGTGGTGATGCCTGTGCATAGTGTGGTTCTTCCTGTTGCCGTATCTGGCTCTGAGCTTAGGTATGCCTATAGGCCCGTTCAGATAAACCTGCCTCAGGACAGATGCACACCTTGTGTACCAGAAATCCTCATCCGTAGGAGGCCTCTCCCTCCCGGCTCCGCTCTTCACATAGTCAACGTACTCCGGTTTCTTTATTCCTTTCTCCTTAAGCTTAGCTGCTGTCCTCGATATGAGGTCTGCAGTGTCTACTTCCAATATGTCAGCCATATCAATTCCTTACTGTTTTTATTGCCCATTTTAGGCATCATTAATAAAAGAACAGCGTATGTATATAAAACGTTAGTTATTTATTAATTATTGCTTAGTGTTCTACAGCTATTTGTAGTATTATAAATGGATAAAATATATGGGAGTGAATTTATGAAGCTTAACATAGTGCAGGACAACCAGAAGGAGCTAATAGTGGAATTTGACAGCAGCATAGACCGAGGCATACCGGAACTCATAAAGAGCAAGCTAATAGAAGACAAGAGCGTCTCTTTCGTCGGAGTCGTAAAGGAGCACCCTGAGAGGGGCAATACAAGGCTCATAGTGAAGTCTTCCAAGAGCGCAAAATCTCTCATCCTGAAGGCTGTTGAAGAGCTTGAAGAAGAGTTCAAGGCGCTCTCATCAAGCATAAAATAGTGTCATCTTACAGTGTGATTCTGTGTTTGAAAACTTGAAAAACGGCTGGAGGCTAGGAAAAGCTACAAGAGAGCTGATCTTCAAGGACAAGAACCTTCTCCTTTATCCTATATTGGGCGGTTTGATATTATTTGCTCTTGCACTGATGTTCTTTGTGCCTTTAGTCTTTATTACATTTGTCCACCACTACAGCGGCATAGTCATAGTGGCAGGGGTTATCCTCTATACGATTATCTCGACCTTCGTCTCTGTTTACTTCCTGATGGGATTGCTAATAGCATTCAGGTATTATGCCAAGAATAAGAAGAAGCTGCCTATGGCCAATGCACTCTCCCAGGCTTCCAAATACTGGGTCCAGATACTCGAGTGGGCGGTGTTTTACAGCATACTGGTAACAATACTGCGCATGGTAGAATCGAGAATAGGGGGTTTTGGAGGTATGATAATAGGCGCTTTGGGCTCCATGGCGCTTTCGCTTGCAACAATTTTCGTAGTGCCTTCCATACTT
>JAKAUU010000008.1 GCA_021817505.1 Microcaldota archaeon
TCGTACAGCTCGTTATCGATGCTATTACAACGTCCCCTTCCGAGAGCTTTACATCATGGTTTTCATATTTTATAATAGCGCTCTTCGGAGCGGAATGCATAGGTGCACTCTTTATCTTGCCGTTGTCTGGAACCTCGCTCTCGCTAGACCATCTTGTGTAATCTTTCTGGGTTAATCCGTTTGCAGACTGCCCGTCCCCACTAAGGAAGATGTCGGTGAAATTTGATCGTATGCTGCTTAAAGGCATCTCCTGCTTAGGCTGCGAAGGCCCCGATACACTTGGCTTAATATCTGAAAGGTCCACATTTACGACTTCGCTGTACCTTACCTTAGAATAGTCTATATCGAACATTTTCTGGGCTTTAAGGTATCTCTCTACAAGTTCTGTCTGGAAGTCGCTCCTGCCCGTGCTTCTCATGTATCGCAGCGTCTCATGGTCAGGAGGGAATATCGCGATTGTGGCACCGTATTCAGGACACATGTTTGAGAGAGTTGCCCTGTCTGGGAGGGATAATGATGCGATCCCAGGACCGAAAAACTCAACAAACATGTTCACTACCCCATGCTCTCTTAGTATCTTTGTAAGGGTTAGAGCGAAATCTGTTGCCGTTACTCCGTTGCCAAGCCTGCCATCAAGTTTCACGCCCAATACTTTTGGAGTTATGAATGATACAGGCTGCCCCAGAAGCGCAGCTTCGGCTTCTATGCCTCCTACTCCAAATCCCACAACGCCCAGACCGTTTATCATTGTAGTGTGCGAGTCTGTGCCGACAAGCGTATCAGGGAATGCAACTCTGCTCTTATCGACGTTCTTTAAGCTTATGCACGTAGCAAGATACTCTAGATTGACCTGATGGCATATCCCTGATGATGGAGGGAATACGCGGAAATTGTCCATTGAGCTGCTTGCCCATTTCAAAAGCTTGTATCTCTCCCAGTTTCTCTCCATCTCAAGCTCCTGATTCTTAATCAGCGCCTCCTGGGAATTGAAGACATCGACCTGGACCGAATGGTCTATTATCAGGTCGACGGGCATCAGAGGCTGTATCAGCTCTGGCGACATTTTATTATCAGAAACATACTTCCTCATGGCTGCAAGGTCGACTACTGCAGGAACGCCGGTGAAGTCCTGCATCAGGACTCTGGCAACCTTGAATGGTATATCACGGTCTGAAGGGTTTGTAGGATTCCAGTTTGCTAGCTCCCTGATGTCTTCAAGCTTTATCCCTTTGCCTTCGTAATTGCGAACCAGTGATTCTAGCACTATCCTTATAGAGTAAGGAAGCGGTGAGGTATCCCCGATGCCGAGCTCATTGAGCATTGGCAGTGAGTAATAGAATATTTCAGAACCATCCGACATTCTGAATGATGATTTAAGCTTTCGGCTCAGCTCTCCCGTATCCTCGTCCATGAATAAGCATCTGCTTCTCAAATTTAAAAGGTTTAGCCAGATATGTTTTACCTTTATTTTGTATAATTAATAGCAAATTGGCATTGCAATAACTGAACTCTGATCCGAGTTTAACTCGTAATAGACGGAACTTTATTTAGAAAACCTAGTAATAGAAAATAAGAAAAAGTGAAAGAATAAAAAATAAAATAACTAACCTTCTTTCTGGGTCTTTGCAGTTTTACGCTTCCTCTTCCGATTCTTCTGAATCTGAAGGGGACTCTGCTGAGCTTGCCTCTTCTGGAGCTGATTCAGCTTCACCGAGGACTTCGCCCATTGCAAATCTGGTCCTTACCTCTGTGATTTTTACTCTCAGAGTCTGGCCCTCCTTTGCATCCTTTACGAAGATTACGAATCCGTCCTTCTTTGCTATTCCGTCTCCTTTTGAAGCCATAGCTTCTATCTTGACGTCTACTTCGTCTCCGACCTTTACAGGCTTTGGCAGGAAGTAATTAGGGTTTATACCTCTTCCTGAACCTCCGTGTCTGTCTCCTCTGTCTCCTCTGTCCCCTCTGTCTCCTCTTCTGTCATCTCCTCTTCCGAAATCTCTTGGCATTTTATTTCCTCTGTAGGATCAGCGCTTTTAACTTCGCTTTTACTACTTCAATATAATTACTTATGTTATGATTTATAAATATATCGTTACTTTCGTCGAGAAGCCTTTTTGGGCTTGCTGCCAAGGGCTTTGAACATGGAATATGTGCTTTCGAATATGTAATCAGGCTTCATCTCCCTTAACAGTCCCATAGGATCAAGGCCGTCCGCGACCGCGCATGCCTTCACGCCTGCGAACCTTGATGCATATATGTCAGATGCCATATCGCCGATATATACTGTCTTTGTTTTTTTTGTCCTATACTTGTCGACTATAAGCAGTATTCCTGAAGGGTCTGGCTTGTATCTGCCTATAGAGTCCGCGCTGAGTATGAAATCAACATACCGCAGCACATTTGTGCGCCTCGTCTCGCTCAGCAGCCTGCTCGTATTTGAATCGCTGAAGATGCATACGCGCTTGCCCTTCCTCTTCAAAAGCTTAAGCATCTCTTCTGAGCCTGGCTTTAGCTTTGCATTTGAGAACCTTGCATAAAGCTGATATACCTTCGAGACTAACCTGCTCTCCTCTTCCTTTATCTGAAGGTCAGCTATTGACCTTACCTTATATTCTTCCTTATGCTTCATTATATAGTTGAGCCTGTACCTTGCCTTTAGCATCTTGGAGATGCGTATGAGCGTGCCTGATGTGGCAAGAGTGCCGTCCCAGTCGAAAATGAAGAGTTCGTTTTCCTGCAGTGGCATAGAGTTATTAATATTATTAGCAATTAAAAAGCCATATGATGAGATAGGTGATCGCTGAGCTTAGGCTATGACGATTGGTAGGCGGTCTGACGGTGTTTTAAATGCGAAAAGGGATCCTTGAAGAGCTCAACAAGAGCAGCATTACAGTCACGGATCTCGCAAATCAGTCCTGGTGCGAGTACAAAGTCTATTTGTCATGCACCCAGAAGGAGAAGCAGACATATGCGATGCGTGCCGGGGAAGCTGTCCATATGAATCTGCAGAAGGAGGTTTACAAGGAGTTGTCTGTAGAGCCTGTGAACTATCCCGATGTGATATACAAGAATGCTTATGAGAGCATAATGACCATGAATAGCGTCATTGATAACGGCAAGGGGAGGGAGCTAAAGATAGAAGGGGATATTGACGGCTTTACCATACGTGGAAAGATAGACGAACTGATAGCAGAGAACGGCCAAACGGTGATAGTTGAGAACAAGACGGTGAACGGCAGCAGTGGGGCGCATAACAACGCAATCAGGGAGATGCACTCCGTACAGGCGATGGTATACAGGCTGATGCTAAAGAACATAATTGAGAAGAGATATACATTCAAAAAATACTATGATTCAAACAGGATAAGCGGGATGAAGCTCTCTCCGCAGTTCATACAGGGGCTTAAAGATATAGGGATGAAGGAAGATATGATAAATATAGGTGCAATCTGCCTGAATATGTTCGAGGCATATGCCCGGCTTCCTAAGATAAGCGATGACCTGATCATACGATATATCGATAGGGAGAGCAAGAGTATTGTAGAGGAGGTTAGGCTGAAGTATGATTATGCCTGGCTGAGCAAGATACTCCAAAAGGACCTTTTGTTCTGGAACAAGCAGAAAGCGCCTGAACCTGTTCCTAAAGAAGAGTCATGGAGATGCAGGAGCTGCTACTTCCTTAAGATCAAAAAGTGCTCCTTTGGTATTAGCTATCTGAGTTAAGAGAGGATCCCTGATAGAGTAAGCGCGGCAAGTGTGCTGCCGTTCCTCCATTTCCCTGCCGCTATCTGCCTTTTAAGCTCAGTTATTGTAATCGTGCTTGTCTCTATGTCTTCATTGTCATCAAGTCTCTGCTCGCCTTTATCCTTCAACCCAATTGCCCTAAATACATATCCCTTGGAGTACTCTGACGTAAATGAGCATATGTATGAAAATTTTCCTCCGGTGTATCCTGTCTCCTCGGCAAGCTCCCTCTTCGCAGCTTTGAGAGGAGATTCTCTCTTGTTTATGAACCCGGCTGGGATAAGGAGCTGGATCTCGCCCACCGCATGTCTGTACTCCTTCAATGCTATAACTCTGTTTTTTGTGTCAGTAGCAACTATCATTACAAAATCAGGCTTCTTTACGCGCATGAACTCAGTAAAGACATTTTTCTTAGGTATCCATACCTTGTCAGCGTATAAATCCATGTATCTTGAATGATATGCCCTTTTTGCGCTGATAACCTTCCACTTTCTAATCATAGGAACACTGGTGTATTGGCGCCAACCATTTATAAATAATCTGTCCTTAATCTTAAGTGTAGATTTGATGTTTGAGAATATCACGCTTGATAAAAGCTCATTGAGAAAGGAGTTCTCAAAGGATTACAAGAGTTATTACAATACAAAGCTCTTTGATGACCTTGGCTTCAGCAGGCACACCTGCAGGATATGCCATAAGAACTTCTGGAGCCTTGAAGACAGGGATGTGTGCGAGGATCCTGAGCATACTGAGTACTCGTTCTTCAAGGATAAGAAGCGTGACATAAGTTATGTTGGCATGTGGAAGAAGTTTGCAGATTTCTTCAAGAAGAACGGGCATGAGGTCATCCCAAAATATCCTGTAGTGAGCAGATGGAGAAGAGACCTCTTCTTCACAATAGCCAGCATACAGGACTTCCAGAGGATAGAGAATGGGCTGATGGGCTTCGAGTACAATGCAAATCCGCTGGTCGTTCCCCAGATATGCCTGCGCTTTGGAGATGTTGAGAATACGGGAGTCACAGGCAGGCACTTTACCAGCTTCATGATGGCGGGGCAGCATGCCTTCAACTGGCCGAAGGAAGGCTACTGGAGGGACAGATGCATAGAACTCAACTACAAGTTCCTGACTGATGAGATAGGAGTCAAAAAGGAGGACCTTGTCTACAATGAAGACGTGTGGGCGATGGGCGACTTCTCGGAATTCGGTCCTTCTCTTGAGAGCTTCGCAAGCGGATGCGAGCTTGTCAACAGCGTTTTCACCCAGTTTGAGAACTCAAACGGCTCTGTCAAGGAATTCAAGGGCAAGGTGGTGGACGTAGGCTGGGGCTTTGAGAGGTTACTCTGGTATTACACAGGATATGACACGGCGTATGAAGCGGTCTTCAAAGGCATACTTAACAAAATAGAGAAAAAGAGCGATGTCGCATTTGACAAAAAGCTCTTCGACAAATTTGCAAAGCACTCTGCAAAGATAGACTTCTCAGAAAAGGCCGGTGGAAAGGTAGAGGATTCAATCCTGAAGGAGCTTGGGATATCTAAGAAGGATTATAACGAGAAGGTCAAACCACTGCAGGCGCTGTATGCAGTTCTTGACCATTCGAGGACGCTGCTCTTTGCAGTTTCAGACGGAGCGCTTCCTTCAAACATCGGAGGGGGGTACAACCTGAGAGTGATACTTAGAAGGGCGCTCAGCTTCATAGAGGAGTACAACCTTGGGATAGGCCTCGATGAAGTTGCGGAGATGCATGCGAAGGACCTAAAGGGATTGTACCCTGACCTTGAAGAGAATCTCGACATACTCTCAAAGGTCATCGGAATAGAGGGCAAACGCTATGCAGCAACAAAGGAGAACGGTTCGAAGATAATAGATAAGATAATAGCAAAGGGCTCAACAATAGAGGTAAAGGAGCTGCGCACTCTTTACGAGAGCAACGGCATAACCCCTGAACTGATCTCCTCTGTAGCAGCAAAGAAAGGGGTGCATGTTGAGATACCTAGGGATGCGTACGAAGGCATAATTAAAGGAGATTTCAACAGGGAACGGGAGACGAAGAAGAAGATAAGCATTGATATTGGGAAATTTACAAAGACAGAGCAGTTATACTACAAGCTTGCTGAAGAGTCTGAATCGGAGGTGCTATATGCCGATAAGGAGCACGTAGTACTTGACAAGACTCCATTCTATCCTGAGGGAGGGGGGCAGGAAGCAGATCATGGAACGATCGATGGTGCGAAGGTAAAGGATGTGCAGAAGTACGGCAATGTCATAGTGCATTTCATAGAAGGTGGCAGCGTAAAGAAAGGCTCCAGGGTAAGATGCATTGTCGACCATGAGAGGAGACAGAATCTGATGGTGCACCATACTGCGACCCATCTGATGAATGCCACCTTGAGGAACGTACTTGGCAAGCATGCCTGGCAGGAGGGTACCAGGAAGGAAGAGGATAAGGCGCATATAGACGTCACCCATTATGACAAGCTTTACGAAAGCGATATCGAAAAGATAGAGGATTTTGCCAACAGGACCCTCTCAAAAGGGATAAGGGTGAAGGTTACGGACATGGAGCGCGGCGAAGCAGAGAAGAGGTATGGATTTACGATATACCAGGGACATGGCGTGCCATCTAAGATAATGAGGATAGTGACTATAGAATCGGTTGACGGGAAACTGGTTGATGCAGAGGCCTGCGGAGGCCTGCACGTCGCAGGAATGGAGCAGATGATCGGCATGATAAAGGTCATAGGCACCTCCAGAGTATCTGACGGCGTGGACAGGGTAGATTTTGTTGCAGGAAGACCTGCACTCAAGTACTTCCAGGAGTCTTATAAGCAGCTGAGAATGATATCACAGACCCTTAATGCAGAGCTTTCAAGCACCGGCGAAAGGGTTCAGGGACTTCTTGAAGAGAAGCTTTCGATAGAAAAAGAGCGTACGAAGATGCTTGAGGAGATAGCAAAGGCAGTGGCTGATTCGGAGGAGGTTGCAGAATCTGTAAATAAGGCCGTATCTAAAAAGGAGAAGGTCGCAGAGGCAAAGCTCAACTACAATAAGCAGGTTTTGAGGAAGGCAATAGGGAATATATCCTCCAAATATAAGGGCCTTACGATAATACTTGAGAGCCATTCTGGAGAGGTTCTTGCTTCAAGAGGCGCGGATTCGGATGTTGCGGCAGTGGATGCCCTTAGGAAAAAGTTTGGGAGCAGGTTCAAGGGGGGTGGCAGCAGAGACTATGCTGAGGGAAGGATAGAGTCGTGAGAGGATGTCTAATTTCTTGTACCTGCTTATAGTTTATCCTTTAATCTACATCTTCCCCGCATATGTTGCCAACGGCGCCCCTGTAATATTCGGAGGCGGGATGCCACTTGACCTTAACAAAAAGATACGTGGAAAGCCGATATTCGGAAGCCACAAGACAGTACGCGGACTGGTAGCTGGTCTCTTATCAGGATTCATAATAGCATACTTGGAATCGGTAATATTCGGATTGCCTTATATCCTTGCAATAGGGATACTGTTGAGCATAGGCACGCATGTCGGGGATCTGTTCGGAAGCTTTTTGAAGAGAAGGATGGGTACGAAGGAGGGAGTCAGCATGCCGATAATGGATATCTACCTTTTCCTGCTCTTCGCATTCGTCTTTGCTTTCCCATTAGGCAATCTTCCAACATGGTATGGAATGCTTTTCATAATCATACTTACAGGAGTTCTGCATAAAGGGACCAACATAGCTGCATACCTTATGAAGCTGAAGAAAGTACCTTGGTAAGCGTCAGCCTGTATTGCATCTTTGGATTATGCCTCCCATATCCAAGGCAGAACATTGATCAGAATTGCAAGCACTGCGATTATCGCTATCATCTTTACGATTCTCTTATCCTTTATGCTTGTCTGGAAGATGCGCCATCCGTCAAATCCAGGTATGGGCAGCAGGTTTACAACGCCTACAAGAAAGTTTAGTATTGCTGAGAGCGCTACGAACGTATATATGAAATATATAAACTGTGATGCGATGTTCCCGGTAATGGGTCCGCTCTCTTGCAAAAGATCCACCCCTATCTTCCCATTAGAAGCAGCGACAAGCGAGTATGAACCCTGGTTAGTGACGACATTTACCGTTGAGTAAGGCTTATCCTGGGAGGCCGCAGCTGTCAAGGAGCTTATGTTGCTTATAGCATGCCCGTTCCATGAGTATATTATGCTTCCAGGGGTTATCACATTGTATGCTGGCGAACCGTTCACGACAGCAGATACTGTAATTACGCTTGTTACGAAGTTCGGCAGCACATAGGCCAGCATCAGGACAAGAATTGCTGTGAATATGAGCGAGAGCAGCAGATTAGACGCTATGCCTGCGGAGAATATCCTGTTCTGTTCATGCTGCTTCAGCTTAAGCAGCTTCTTCTCATCAGGCTCTACGTATGCCCCCATAGGTATTATGCCGAAGACGACAAGACCTATTGATTTTATATTCAGCTTCGAGACCTTCGATAGCACCCCATGCGAGAACTCGTGAACTATTAGTATAACTGCAAGTGCAAGTATTCCTGCAAATATTGGGATTGTTATCCCAGGTATTAGTGGTGCGACTCCTGGAACCTGGCTCGATAGCGCTGAGACATTTGGCACAGTAGTCGATAGTGATAACAGGTATACTGCTATCCCATACGATATGCTTGCCGCATTGTAGATTATTGAATAGAAGATGAATAAGGTGAATCCGCCTATGAAATTGACAAGGTAGAGGGCATATGCGAAAAGATCTAGCGCAGGAGATGCTGTTGCAGAAGTGGACAGTCTTGAACTTATCTGGGGGATGTTTATGAAGCTGAAGGATGCTGCCATGAAAGGAACCGCAAAAGCCATTATGAAAACTGCCGAGAGTGCCCCGAATACTGCCATCTTTGCGCTTATCCTCTTCCTGAACATCAGGTATGAGAGAAGTCCGAAGCCTGTTGCAAGCCCCCAGTCGGCCATGAAGATCCAGAATCGCGGCTTCGTTTTTGCAAGCTTTTCTATTATCCACACGCCTCTTGGAGTCCCTAACATATACATGCCGAAGAAGCCCGGCAGCCTGTTCGCATTGCTTATCATGAATCCGGATATGAACAGGATGATTATTGCGATAGGCCAGCTTATTGCAGGGCTTAGCCCGCTGAAGTATAGGTATACTATTGCAAAGATCACAGCCAAAGCTATGATTGCGCTTGATAGAACATTCAAAGTAGTCCTTGTGCTTTCACTTTTTTCTTTTCTGGGCATCTATGCTCCCTTCCTCTTTGGCAGCTTCTTCTTTGCACCTGTCTTCCTTGTTGCAAAAAGCAGCAGTCCCATTATTACTGCCCCTAACATTATGTAAATGTATCCTATGTTTCCGTAGGAGAGCAGTACGGCTCCGATCAATACATTCTGCTGGGTGCTTGTAGGCGCCCACGAGTAATCAGTTACGTAGAAGTTATCATTTGTTCCGCCATAACTGACGTTATATGCATACGCTATAGGAGACTGCTTTGCGGGCAGCGGTTCGGGAGTCAGTGATGACAATGATGAAGTGGTAGGCAGTTTTGTGAGCGAGCTGGACACTGATGGGGCACCGTAGAATACCGCCTGTATGTTCGCCTCGCCATTGCCGCATGAGGTTATCGTCTTTGAGAACTGCCCATTCGCGTTTGTGGTTGCCGTTCCTATAAGCCCAAGCTGCGATGTGCATAGGCCCGTTCCGTTATAGAAGACTGGGTAGCACCACTGTATATGCCCGCCTAAGGAAGGAGTGCACGTGGTTGGCATTTTGTCTGCCCCATATATGTTGCAGCTGTATGTCACCGGCTGCAGCAAGCTGTTCGGAGCAGCAAGGCACGATCCTGAAGAGCCTGTGGATGCCTGATATGTTGCAAGGTATGCGTTTGGATTTGGAGTTGTTCCTCCATAGAGCCAGCCCGGTTTTGCAAGCTGGCAGTTTCCTGGAACGTTGGCTCCGAAACCAAAGGCACAAAGCTGCACATTTGCAGGATCCGTGTAAGGGTTGTAATTCTGGAAGCCCAGATTCGTGTCGTAATAGAGATATACTGTCCCTCCCCGCATAGGGATTGCATTGGTGCTGAACGGAGGAGTATAATTAAGGCTTCCGCTTATCGTAAGGGTCGTCTGGTTTGAATTGCTTGAATCTACTGAAGGAGTGAGCGTCAGGCCTACCTGCGTTTGATTTGCGATATCCAGATCCATAGGTATGTATATGTTATTGTCAAACCTGTCGTTTAGCACCAGCACTATCCTATGGTATCCGTAAGGATCGGTAAGCAGTCCTGGAGCCCCTATCCCGTTGCCGGTGAAGTTCAGGAAGGTGTAATTAGAATAGACCATATCCTGATAGAAATTGAACAGTGTTACTGCGTTGGGGAAGGTGTTTGACGCTTCATATGTGAAGACGTTCGGCACATTCTTGCCGGAAGCGGAGAGCAAAGACGATGCGGCTGAACCTAGTGATATGGATGTCATGCATACTGTACCTACGCAAGGAAGTATTGCAGATAATCCAGGAACAGAGGATCCCGGGACAGTGGCAATTGCTTCGTAGTAAGGGTCCAGGTTTAATCCTCCCTGCGTGTTGTGCTGTATGCCGTATGCAATGGTACGTATCGCATTCGTTGTGATCTGCTTGTTTGTCTGGAATCCGATGGAGTAGTTGGCATAAACCGTGCCGAAGATCCTGTTTGAGAATATGTTCAGCAGCAGGTCTTTTGGAACTATTGTTGCGTTGAGCGCCTGCTGGTAGAATGTCCCATTAAGTATATACTGTGCATATGATAGGCCGCCCTCTATAGGCGCTGTGAGCGCAGGGGAGGTGACTGGAGCGCTATGGGCCCCTGTGGAGAAGAGTGTTGTTAATGTTGTCCAGGTCCTGCTTATGTCAAATGGAGGCAGTGTCGCAGGCTTTGTAAAGCACCAGTATACGGTTGCAGTTGGAAGCACCTGCGGATCGTTAGGTGACTGTTGGATCTGCTGCTGAGTCTGGAATGTAGCTTCGTAAGGGACAACGGAGTAGCCTGACAGGAAGCTCTGCAGCTTTGTCTGCTCGCCTGCCGCCACCTGGCTCGGGGATATCGCTGCTGGAGGAGATGTTGCGGTTGTTCCCTGGTTTATTATGCTCCCGAGCTCACTCTCGTATTTTGACTGGGTAGCGCTATAGCTCGAGGTTTGCTGTGACGTTCCTCCCGTGCCTGAGAATGTAGATGATAGGTATTCAGCATATGTTAAGGTCTTGAGCGAACCTATATTCTCAGTATAATTGAATGGGCTTGAAAGCAGGAGTATCGGGCTCTCGAAAGAGTTGATGTTATTGTCCTTTATGCAGAGGTTCGGATTTGTAACTCCTGATGGCAGAGTTAATGCATGGTGTGTATTTACGTCCATGTAGCATACGGACTGGTTTAGTATAGGAGGTCCTTTCTGGCTTAGGAACTGCGTGTAGTTTTCAAGGTTGAACTGCGTGAATATAAGCTCGCCGTATTTGTTAGCGGTTACCTGGCCAGAGTTCAAGTTCTGCGGAGATATGAATAGAATTCCGACAGTATTGTTAAAACTTATTGAGAGGCCCAAACCTGATAATGGCTCAAACCCGCAGCCATATGCGCCAAGGTTAGGGTCTATGGTTACGAGAAGTGCATTGTTGCAGGTCATTCCGCTGATTGCAGGTCCGAGAGGCCAGTAGTTGCTGTTTTTTGAGTATGAACTTGGGATAGCGGCGCACGTATTGCTGTTGCTCCACGAGTCAAGTCCGCAAAGGTTAATTATGGTAGATGAGCTACTGGTGCCATCCGACAAGCTGCCGGCAACCATCCAGCCGAATGGAGGGTATAATCCACCGCTCTGGTTTCCAGTATAGTGCTGGTATGTTGGCAGGTTAGTCTTGGAATTGGTGCCTGACTGATACCATATGTCATTATATCTTGTCGGATTTATCGGCACGTCCTCTCCTGTCGAGTTTATCACGCGGAGCATAAGCGTATCGAAGTTTGCAGTATTCGACTTCCAGCAAGGGTTGAATAGCCATAAGTGCAACTGGAAATTGCAGGTGCCCCCTATTCCGCCATACCAGTTATCAAGAACGTAGAGGTAGCCGTTTACATCCTGTATAGCTACGGGATGGTGATAGTTGGGCGTGTCAAGCTGCGATATACCTGCACTCTTGAATTTGTTTATGATGCTTGCAACTCCATTATTATTAGTGGTATTTAATCCATAGAAGCCTCCGTTAGCTATGAATTCAGTTATGTTTACATTAGGAATATTGTTGTTCTTGGAGGAGCTGCTGGAAGCCGATGAAACTACAGTCTGCCCTCCCTGATAGGTTATGCCAAGAGGTGCAACGTCTGAAGAATAGACTAGATTGTAAGTGTTGAGGTATTTTAGCGTCTCCCCTGAGAATACGTATATATTGCTGCTCTTCTGGCTCGCTATAAATACCAGCTTTCCATCAGGGGACACTGTTATTTCAGTAGGATTGATCGGCTTTCCATTATTATCCTCAGGTACCTGCCCGTTCGCAAGTGTGAGTATTGTGCCTGTTATGACCGGATTTCCGCTCTCCGCCCCGGTTATCTTTATAAGCCATGGTGAATTGCCCGCACATACGTCCATCACCCCCACTATGTAGATGTTGCCTTCAGAGTCTGCAGAGATGTTCATTGGGGAGAAGCCGCTGCCTTTTATCCAGCAGCTTGCATACGAGAACCATGTTTTTGCTGCTATGCAACTGCCGATATTTCCGCTGCAGCCTATTGGATCGAATATGCACTGTGTGGCCAGGCCGGATACAGAGCAGCCTGCTTGGGATAAGCCTGAAGATACCTGCGAATTGTAAGTGCTTTTTGCAGAGCTCAGCTGAGAAGCTATTATCGCAGGGGTCAAAGGTATCTGCTGTATCACATATGTGTTCGCGCTCTGCAGCTTTATCAGGCTGGTCCAGTAGGTCTTCCAGTCGGAATTCCAGACATTCTGGCACGATACGCTTCCGGAGCATACGCTTGATGCAGGCTTTGTGGAAGAAAGCAGTGCAGTATCCTGGGTAGTCACTGTATCTACTACATTAGGTATCGTGTTTGGGGGAAGTATCGTATTGTTATAGTAACCCGTATTCATTACGCGCATTATGTATATGCTGTTTGTGGCACCCGCATAATTGTTTACGCTGGGTTGCTGCGGATTAATCGATTGCCCTGTAATCTTCTGGGCCCATGATACTAGTGAAGAAGCTGCGGAGGACGCACTTCCTGTTGAAGAGATCTCGCCGCTTATTATCGAATATGGAGTGGATCCTGAAGAGGACGCCTGTACGGATTGCACTACTCCGAAATTCAACAGATCAGACTCTGCCACTGAGTTTGTTGTGTAATAGCTCAACGGCTCGTTGTTTTTCAGACCGTACATTAGTGCATTGAAGGTTGCAAGAGTTGCCCCGTTTGCACTTGCAGAGAGCTTAAATGCATCGGAAGTGGCAGTCTCTCCCTGGCTTTGCGAAGAATACTCAGGTGTGCCATCAGGAGCAGTGCATGGAGATGACGGTATCTTTACATTTACCTTTAGACCTCCGTTAGAACCGCTGCCCTGAATCGACGCTATGCCTAGTGGATTGTTGTATATAAAATCGGATCCGGTGCTTCCATATGACTGCGCTATGGCTGCAAGCAAGGCTTCATTGTTAGTGGTGTCCTGCACGCCCATGTCTGATAGTGCACTCCGTATGAAATTCTCAAGGCTGCTGCTTTGGGAGGGCTGTGTTATCGTACATGACGAAGAGGTAGTTTGTACTTTTGGAGGTTTTATCGTATTTGAAAGCACGAAGATATAATCGTTCGGAGTTGATGCTATGGACAAAGGATTCTTCATTATGACCATTGCGTTTGGAGTGTCTGAGCCTGCAGTAGCCAATTGCTGGGCAGATGCCCCGTAGCCGTATAGTTTCGGCTCGCCCAGAGCAGGATATTCTATAGGCTCTGTCTGCATCGTGTTTACAATCATGTTAGGCATCGCATATGCTGAAAGGAAGGTTTTGCTGTTAAGCGTGCTGCTAAATGAGAAGAAACATCCGATAGACCCGAAGAACCCGGTATTCCCTGAATTACAGTTTTGCTGATATTTGTTAGTGTTGTAGGAGGCCATGAAGATCTGAGGCGTGCTTATGTTTATTGGTATCTCGCTTGTTTTGGGGTTGTTATAGTTATATGGACTGTATGCGGCATATGAAAGCTGGTCAAGTGTATAGATATTATTGCCAAGAGACGGGTTCAGAACCTTGAAATTGTATAGTATGTATGGCAGGAAGTTTGTATTGAAAGTTGCGTTCTTTCCAGGAGTCTTCGAATTGGCAGGAGGTGCAGTCTGGTAGACGTATGGTATCTGCGTATTCTGTATACTCTGCAATGTTGTAGATATCGTATATTTGTAAGTATAAGTGCATGCAACAGGATATACCTCAAATGGAGGGGTGTAACCTATCCCAGGGGCAATATATGGGATATAACCTGAGGCAAGGCAGCTGCCTCCTATACTCGGTACAGGAACTCCTCCAAGTACGCAGGTGCTTTTTGTTATAGCAGGTGCACTGGCAAAGTCGGCATACGCTGCGACCCAGGACCATAGGCCATGCTGCGGATTTGATGGCACTCCAGAGAATATGTTTGTGTTTGAATCATAAGCAGTAGATATTGCACCGGATTGAAGCTGTGGGGAGTATGCGACATCCTTGAGAACCATTTTTGCAGTATTTTCAGTGGATATGTTTGAATAACCGTGTGCAAGATCGAATAGTGAAAATGAATAATGCTGCGTGTATACGAGATCCGATGGCAGAGCTGCTGCAGCTGAACCTAGTGAGTATGCCTGGCAGACATCACCTGCTACGAACGGTTCTGCACCTGATACGAAGTAAATATCAGTTGTTGGGTTTGTCGGAGGGGTTTGAGGGCAGGTCTCCATCCACGCTGCATTCTTCTGATTATACGCAGCTACCTGCGCAGCTGGAGACACATATGGATTCCCTATATAGGGCAATGAGGTGTGCAGATTGCCTGTGTTGGTCAGGGTTGTTGAGAGTGAAGAGGTGTATGTAGTAAGAAAAGGGCAGTAATAAGAAATAGTAAACGCACCTCCCGTGCCTGTGGCGCCTCCGCTTATGTGTATAATTGGAGTATACTCGCAGACAGTAGTTGCGGCTGTGCTTAATGCACCGCCATTTCCAGAAGATGCATAAGCAACATTGAGGATTAATGAGCATAATAAGAACATTATTGTTCCGAGGGATAATAGCTTCCTCTTATGCATCGTATCAACGGCGATTTTATTATTGGCTATATATATTTATAATGATGCACTTGGCTACTTTCAGGCTTATTTATACCCTGTTTTTAGCATAATGGTTAATGCAACTGGATAATCAACGAAATCAGAGTTTTTCAGCCTATGCATATGATTTTAAGATTTAATGTATTACTTTTAGTGTTGATAAAATGGCAAAGAATGCAAGAAGTAAGATGGAAAAGCCTGGAAATGCGGCTGCATACTGGCTTCAGCTGATAGGAAGCCTCATCTTCCTAGGTTTGATCTTTTGGGGCGGGATTGGAACACAGTATAATGTGTCATCCTGGAATGCCCTCGGGGGAGGTCTTTGGCTACCCATATTGTTCTCTTTCGGAGTAGTGGCGTCGATAGCATTGTTCTTCGTGAGCATAGCGAATTTGGCCAGCCCGGGAGGCATATATAGATATGGCGGGATGCAGCTTGCATCCGTTGCAGGGATATGCATTGCAGCCATGACATACGGCTCATCAGGCTATTTCTGGGCAGCGATAGCAGGGTTCGTAGTTTCAGTAATAGGAGGCATCTTCACCAGATAGCCTTCCTTCTGCCTTAATTTCTTTTCTTTTTTCCTTTTTTAGCCTCTTATTTGTCCGTAGCATTAGCGTTTGCCGGCCACTCTGCGCTGCCTCATTTAACTGCAGAATTATTTATTGAATTGGATGCGCTTGCATTTTTGCTTGTAATCGTATTTGCCTGGCTTGAAATTATGCTGTTTGAAGACGATGCATTTATGGTAGAGGATTTTACAGTCGTGTTTGCCGATGTTTTTATCGATGCCGTTCCTGTTGGAACCGTGCCTGTTACGTTGTAGAGTATCTTGAAGATCTTCGTGTCTGGATTGGCATATATGAGCTGCATCGCGGTATCGTTGTTGTTCCATGCACATTCAGAGCTTGAGCACATGAACAGAAACTTTGCCATGTTGGTGTTTGCAAGATAGCTGCTAAGGATATATGCGCCCGTTATGTTGACTGGGAAGCCTGGCCTTGGAACCATCGAATACATTATTACAAGCATGTTTCCACTGGTCTGGTTGAAGTAAGTCGGTTTTATTATCGTAAAGTTAGCGGTATCCTGATTGTAGAAGTCGACGGTCGTGAATGGGGAGATCTGCTCCTGGCCGGTATTAAGCGTATTGTAAAGTATGTATGCTTTCAGATCGGCTGCGGAATTGTTCCTTGGAAGCGACGCCACGACAGTGATGCCCTGAGGGTTGGAGAGTTTGAATAGTTCCGTTGTAGAATTAATATTCTCGCTGAACTCGTTAAGCAGTATGGAACCGTATAATGATGCATTATTGGTAAGATTGGATTCTGTGTATATGCCCTGAGTCTCTATCATCCAGGTGTATCTCGCTATGAGATAATTGGGTTTTCCGTTTATTGGGCTTGCAAGGAACTGCGGATCTGAGCTTGAATTGAATAGCCATGCTGCAAAAGGATCCGCTTTGCTCCCGTTCTGGGAACCTACGCTATCGGTGACACTTGTCCTGTTTGCCCATCCCTCAACTACGCTCCCATCAGGCCATAATGTGAGTACTACGCTGTTTGCAGGGGAGTTGTTCTTGAACCAGGTCATCGCGCTCAGGAATTGCGGGTTTATGTTGTCTGCCTGGGAAAGGCTGTTTGCGTATATCCCATCAGAGTACAGCAGCGCTATTATGAATATCAATACCATGATTGCGGCAACGGCAAGAACCAGATATTTTGTATTGGCAGTGTGCTTTTCTCCTTTGCCGAAAGAATAGTACACGTAAATTATTGGGAGCAGCACCGCGAGTATGCCGAATACTGCTATGTCTGCTGCATAACCTACATTAGATACTGAATTAGTAACTGCCTGGTAGTTCGAGCCGTATATTACAGGCGCAAGCATTGAACCGGATGCATACTGGAACGAGCTCATGATTGTAGAGCTGAATAGCGATAGCAGAAGTGCCACTGCCAGAATTAACTCCGCTGAAAATACAAAATACTTCATGTTTTCCTTAGATGCGCCTTTTATCGCAGATATGAGCCAGTATATGGTATAAGCCGAGAATAATGCAAGAGGTATGGATACGAGAGAATTGAATCGTATCGCATTTATCTGCAGATAGGCAGTTACCGAGAAGTATGCTATCATTATTAGCATGCCTACGTTGAGCCCGAAGGCCACCTTTGCCTTCCCTTTAAGGAAGCCGTTTGAATCAAATACCTGCATGAACAGATACGGAATCATCAAGAGTGCGGCCACAACCCATATCAACGCCTTCGACACTGCGGTCCCGGCGCCCAGATACATTATTATCGACATAGGGTTTATGAAAAGGGTGTTCCCAAAACTTGCGTAGAGGAATGCGGCAGTAGGAGGCTGAAGCTCCTGGATAGTTGCTGCGAAGTTGCTCGTTATTATAAAGCCGTTTCCAACGAATATCTGATATACGAACTGACTGTCTACTGCGAATATGCAAGCGACTCCTATTAACAATACGAGCAACGCCACTATGAATCTTGTAATTGATGAGTCCATGAATGATTTGTAATTGTTCCTGTTCTCCATCAGATATTTGGCGATCAGCCAGCTTACTACCGAGAGTGCAAGCAGGGAGAGCATGTTTACTCCTGTGAAGGTCTGCTTCACGAAGAATCCTGCAAAAATATATGCGTTTACAAGAACATACCATAAAGCTAGAGCAGCTACTAAATACTTCGAATCCTCAAGCAGATCCCTCTTGTCAAGGACGAAGGATGCGAATATGACAATAGCTATCATTACCATATATACGGCAGTTGCAAAAGGGGCCCCGTTCCATACGTAATTGCAGAGGCTTAGGAAGACTGCAGACAGTATTGCGTAAAATGCCTTTTTCTTGTCGAATTCCAATTTGTGTATCTTGTGCCTGTGCTTCTCTTCGGATTCGCTCTTCAATAGCATGCCTGCAAATACTAGGGCCAGTATCAGGAAGATCGTTACGAAGCCGTCTCCTCGGTATATGAGCGCACTGGTCCTTGCGGCATCGCCCATGCTAAGGGCCACGAAGAGCATTGACAGTATGCCGAATAGCTTGTCCTTTGTAACGAGCCTTGCAAGCAGGTAAGCACCTAGCACGTCAAATATTGCAAAGAGCAGCGGCACCAGGCGCATCACAGTGTAATAGCTCACGCCGAAGAACTGAAGGAAGAAGTATGGGAACAGGGTCACCATATAGAGCCCGTTCGGCTCCAGGACCACTGTCGGATGCGGATATCCTGATATATGCAGGTATTTCGGTATCTGGAAGTTGTTATTTACTGCTGCCCTTATTACGGAAAAGTGGTAGAAGCCGTCAGGTTCGTAAAAGCCCTGATAGCTGAGCATCGTGTTTCTGAATATTATTGTCAGATAGATTATAACCAGGGTTACTGCAATCAGAATAATGAGCTGTACCCATCTTGAATCTAGAAAATCTTTCAATCCCATGATCTGTTCCCTATGGCCGTATAGACGTAGTTTAAGTTAATAATTTAAAATTACAGAAATGATATTGTGTGTAAACATTAAATAGGTTTATGCCGTTTTTCGTTTTCGGGTTTTCTGGCAAATACAAGATATGCAGTATGCCAAAGCCCCTTTGTAGAGGGACGCATCCCCTCCTTTCTCACCAGCATCTCCCTGACTATTACCTCCACGGTATGTATGTCGGAAAAATGCAGCTTCTCAAGTTTTGAGGCAAACCTCTGAACCTGCTCCATGTGCGGCAGATATCCCACCACCGTGCCGTTTTCCGCAAGGGCCTTCTTCGCGTTGGAGAGCGCCTTCTCAGAAGACGGCAGATCCAGCACGACCAGGTCAAGGTTTCGCTCGTTTATCTTCTGGAAGACATCCTGGTTCCTGAACTCTATGTTCGTTAGCCCGAGAGAGTCTGCATTCCTCTGCGCTATAGCTATGAACTCTGTCCTCAGGTCGTAGCTGTAGACCTTTTTGCATATTCTTGCAAGCGATACTGCAAGCCAGCCGCTGCCTGTGCCTGCATCCATGCATACGCTCTCCTTGCTTACCCCCGAGTATGCGAGTATGATGCCTATGTCTTTAGGCAGCATCACCTGTGGACCGCGCTTGAGTTTCCTGTAGATCTTAGGATATATGAACATGCTATACCTTTGCCTTTTTGGCTCTCTTTGGCTTTGCAGCTTTTTTAACAGTTGCCTTGCTTCCCGGTCTCTTTTGGGATTTTGCCGGGCTCTTTGGAGGTTTTGCAGCGTTATCTTTAGAGGCTGCCTCTTCCTGCTTTATCTGAGCCGCCGTCTTGGGCTTGCCCCAGTCCTTCTTTGTCTCGCAGTTAGGATCCAGGCACATCTGGAAGACGCGCTTGCCTCTCCTGAATACCTTTACTATCGGAGTGCCGCAGAACTCGCAGTTCTTTCCGGTTGGTTTGACGAAAGAGTATTGCGGCAGAGGGTATGAGAGCTGGCAGTTATTGCACTGGACGAAGGACTTTCCGGCAGTTGACCTTCTAACTATCAGGTCACCGCCGCACTTGCACTTTCCTATGCTCGCTTCCATCTCACTCTTCTCGAGCCCTTGTGACAGCCTCTTGCCTATATCGGACTGCTTCTCCTTGAATATGTTCGTTATCTTTGTTATTATCTGCTTGCCCTCCTCTATTACATCTCCGCTTGATATCTTGCCTTTGGATATTCCTTCCATGTCCTCTTCGAGCTTTCGCGTAAGCTGTTCATCGAGTATGTCAGGGCAGTATGAATGGAGGGCATCGTATATGCTCATGCCGAAACCGGTTACCTCTATCTGCGAGTTCCTTATGTACTCCCTTCTGAATAGCGTGTCTATTATCTCGGCGCGCGTAGCCTTGGTGCCGAGCTCTTTCTCCTCGAGAGTCGCTATAAGGCTCGCCTTGTTGTATCTCCTAGGAGGCTCGGTCTTGAGCGCCCTGGACTCGATTTTCTCAACGCTAAGAGTTTCGCCCTTTGTAAAATCAGGCAGCTCCTTACTCTTCGGAGCGTAGTACTTGTATATGTCAACCCATCCTCTTTTCAGAAGCCTGGAGCCGGATGCCCTATATCTCTCGTCGTTTATGCTTATCATGATCTCGCTGTTCTCTGTGGACGCGCTCTCCGCAAAGCATGCAAGGAACCTCCTTGTTATAAGGTCATATACATGCTGCTCCTCTGAGGTCAGCTTCTTAGGCTCCTCTCCGGTAGGGTATATTGCAGGGTGGGCTTCATCGCTCTTCTTACCTTCTATCGGCCTGAACCTGTTTGCCTGGATCAGAGGCATGACTATATCCTTGTATGCATCCAGTTTGGACAGCATGCCCAGTATGTTCCTGAAATTAAGGGTGAATGGTAATTTCTGCGAGCTTGTTCTTGGGTATGATATGTACGACCTTTCATACAGGGACTGCGCAACTGCAAGAGTCCTGGAAGGGTCCATTTTGAAGACGCGGCTTGCCTCGAGCTGCAAAGAGGTGAGATCGAATGGGGGGAAGGGCCAGTGCTCCTTGACGTTCTTCTCTACGGATTCTACCTTTGCTTCCCTGCCTGCGCCCGATATTATGGATTCGGCTTCGTTTTTGTCGAATATTGAGCCCCTTGCTGATTCAAACTCGGTCCCGTTTACGGATGCGAAGATCTTCCAGTAATCCTTTGAGACAAAGTTCTTTATCGCAAGCTCCCGCTCTGCCAGTAGGCTTAGGGCAGGGCCCTGGACCCTGCCTATGCTGAGTATCTTCTTCACTCCCTGAGTAGATATGGCACGCATCAGCAGCCTTGAGAGATTGATGCCCCACATCCAGTCAAGCTTATGGCGCGCCTCCCCGGCATAGAAGTTCTCCAGGTCGAATTCCGATATCTCGTCGTAGGACCTTACAAGATCGGGCTTTGTAGTCGTAGAGAATTTCATGCGCTTTACGTTTGTTTTTGGAGGTTCGGAATTCACATTTGAATTTACGACGTATTTTATCAGGTTGCTGCCTATCACCGTTCCCTCTATATCATAGTCGCATGCGTTTATGAAGAATGAACATTTCTTCCCTACGGAGTATATCGTGTCTATGTATTTCTTTGTAAAGTATGCGGATTTGTTCACCTTGTATGATTCTATCCATTCTACATCGAATACCGGCACATCCGAATCGCCGTGCTGTTTTATCGTGAAGAGATGTCCTGCAGCAGCAACTATGTATAAGGTGTCAGCTCCTTTCCTAATCTCATAGTATCTCACGCCGTTTGTAACGTATGATAGAGGCTTGCCGTCATCCGCCAGAGAGTATGCTATCCTTATCGCTACGCTTGGCTTTTCTGCTATTATCAACTTGTTTATCCAACCGCCTCGGTTATTCAGCCCTGTTTGCGCCTCTGCTTCCTTGCCCGCTTTGCCTTGTTTGTCTTGCCGCCCTTTGCTTTTGGAGAAGCAGTATTGTCAACATGGGAGATATTTCTTGAAAGATATAATCCTGCTATTATTACAAGCACTACGCATGCATAGAATATTTCAGGTATGTTGAATATGAATGGTGAGAATAAGATTGCGATTATTCCCAATAGTGCTACTATTAACGAGACCGCCATCAATTTATTCTCATCATCAACATAGACATCCATGCATTCAATTCAAGGTAATGTTAAAGATTATAATAGCTTATGGTAGGAAATTGTAATGGTAAAGGCCTCATTATGGATACGCTGCTGATAGTATTGGTAACATTCATAGCTGCTTTCTTTGCGGCGCTTGCACAGTATTTCTTCAAAGGGGCTCTTCCCAGATTCAGTTTCAACCTTAAGGAGATGCTTGCCCTTTTCAAGAACAGGGGAGTCATAATAGGGATAATAGTATATCTGATAGGGCTTGCATTCTATCTGTATGCGCTTAAGTCAGGGGAGCTCTCATTTGTCTATCCCGTATTCTCCATAATCTTTGTCTTCGTGGCATTGATAGGCATGATTAAGTTCAAGGAAAAGCTTGGAATGAAAAGGGTCCTTGGCCTTGCGTTGATAGTGCTTGGCATAATAGTCATAGCGCTTACATAGATGAGTTCATGAAAAAGGATAGCAAACTTTTCTTTATAGTCCTCCTTGTATTCAGCACTTCCTTAGGCGGAGTGGGCCAGTTCCTATTCAAGGAGGGGCTCCTTCAGTCAGGATTGTACCTTGAGATCCTGATAATAGCGATCGGCATACTCGCGTATGTGATATCAACTGCAGTATACTTCTACACTCTTGCCAGGACGCACCTAAGCTGGGCATACGGCTTTGGAGGGATAAGCTACATAGTGGCGGAGCTTCTGGCATACTTCATTCTCCTTGAGCCTGTAGGGATAGCCAGATGGATCGGCGTGCTGATAATAGCGGTAGGCACAGCTCTTGTGGGGCTCAGCTGAGCAGCCCATATGCTATTTTATTCTTAGCAGGTTTAATTGGATAGGTTGAATGCTTCCAGAATGGTTGGTTGTTGGGCCAGTTACAACTGAACGTTATGCACATGTGAAGAACAGGGTGAATGAGCTCTCGCTGCATACCGTATGTGTAGAAGCCGGATGCCCGAATATAACGGAGTGCTGGAGCGGAGGGACTGCTACCTTCATGGTGCTCGGGAGCAGATGCACCCGTGGATGCAGGTTCTGCGCAGTGAACAAGAGCGCGACGGGAGAGACTGTTGATGATCAAGAACCGGTAAAGCTAGCGAAGCTGATAAAGGAGTGGGGCTTGAGCTATGTTGTCATAACATCGGTTGCGAGAGATGATCTTGCAGACCAGGGCTCCCTTCACTTCGCAGAGTGCGTGAAGGCGATAAAGAGAGAGAATCCCGGGACCATAATCGAGGTCCTCATACCTGATTTCCAGGGAGACGAGAGGCTTTTGAAGAACATTGTTGACGCACAGCCGGATGTCATAGGCAATAACATTGAGACCGTTGAAAGGCTGAGCAAAGAGGCCAGGGACAGGCGGGCGGATTACTGGCAGAGCATAGGGCTTCTGCAGAGAGTGAAGGCGCTCGACAAAGGAGTATACACCAAGTCTGCGATGATGCTTGGCATAGGGGAGACCCGCGATGAAGTGGTGCAGAGCCTGAAGGATCTCAGGAATGCAAATGTTGATTTTGTTGCGATAGGGCAGTATCTGAAACCGAAGGGGCACCACATGGTGGTAAAGGAGTTCATACGGCCTGAGGTATTTGAAGAGTATAGAAGGATTGGGACAGAATTAGGGTTCAGATATGTTGCAGCCGGTCCGTTCGTAAGAAGCTCGTATAGGGCAGGAGAGCATTTTGTAGCGAATGTGATCGGAAGAGCTGCTCATTGAACTAGCTTGTATGATGAGCCGCGCCATACTATCCTCTTCATCATCCTTGCAGAGACCAGATTATACAGATAGATGAACGGCATCAGCAGAACTATGGCTGCAATCATCGGGTCTTTGGTTCTTGTCCTGGCGTAGCTCCTCTTCAGGCTTGTCAGAAGATGTGCGAAGAGCAGGATGAATGTTGGAGAGACTGTAGCGGAAAGATATGCGCCCGATATAAGTACGAAGATCTCGGAGAAGTAGAAGAATATGCCTCTCCTGAAGTTATTCGGGTAGCCAAGGAGGGTCAGTGCCGTCTGCCTGTTTGCCCACTCTGCAAACTGCATGGGATTGTCCTTTGTCCTTATCATAGGCTGCGCTTCCTTCACATATGCTATTCCCAGCTTTTTGCTCTTGCATATCTTGGTCAGCGTTATGTCATCCGATACCGAGTATCTTGAATTCACAAAATAATGAATGCTGTCCTTGACAAGGTCCTTCCTGAAGGCCATGGTGCCTCCCCATGCGAATCTGCTCTTCCTGTTCTCCAGAAGATTCTCCCCGACGAAATTCCAGACCATCTTTACCTTTGACCAGAAACCTCCGATTGGGACGAAGTGCGGATAGGTAGTAGCTATGCCAATCCTCTTATCTGCAAGGGGAGCGACTATGGAGCTCAACCATGAGCCATTTACCATTATGTCAGAGTCTGCGACAACGTAAGCCTCGTAGTTCCTGAATCTCGACAGGGCCGAGGCTATCGCCCTTACCTTTCCGCTCGCCCTTGCACTTTTTACGCTTGATATTATGTGCTTTATCCCTGCTTTTCTTATCTCGGTTGCAGCCGGATCATCTTCCGAATCTATGACAGCAACTACGTCATACTTCAGATACCTCTGCTTCTTGATTGAGATTAAATTTTCTACAAGGCCGAGGTCCGGACCTTTGCAAGGAATTATGATTAGAGTCTTTGGTTCGTAATGCTTTTTCCGAAGCTCTTCCTTCCCGCGGAATAGGCGTGCTGCGTCTATGCCTATCAGCATTGTAGCAAGAAGAACCGCGAGCGCTTCTAAAATTTCCAGTGGAAGATTTGCCATCAGGGATAGCTTAATTAAGATACTTTATTATACTATTCTCAGCTGTTCGGATGTACCATACTTTCCAGACGATAATAATACCTGGGATATTGGCTTTTGCTGCCGCGTATGTAGGCATAGGTTTCCTTAAGAGATACCTTTATGGTGCAGGCATAGTCGCAGAAGACAGGAACAAGGAGAAGAGAGTGAAGCTGCCTAGCAGCGCAGGGCTTGGCTTTGCGTTTGGGATAGTCATAGGCATACTCGCGTATACTTTTGGCGGCTCGTTCATCTATGCCCCGGTGATAAACGTGTCTACGCTCCTATCAGTAGCACTCTCCATATTGCTAATAACAATGGTTGGATTCCTAGATGATATAAACGTGAAGCAGACCAGGGTGAAGAGCACAGGCATGATGGACATAAGGCAGGGGCTTAAGCAGTGGCAGAAGCCGATACTCACGATTCTTGGGGCGCTTCCACTCATGGCGATAAACGCAGGCGTGCACATGGTTGACCTGCCCTTCGTAGGAACAGTCAGTCTCGGGATAATATATCCGCTCATACTGCTGCCGCTTGCCGTGATCTTCGTATCTAATTCCGTAAATCTCCTTGGCGGTTTTGACGGTCTGCAGCCTTTGATGGCCTTGGCTGCTGCTATCGGTTTGCTGATATACTGCATAATATTCGGCACTTACGTAGGTGCATTCCTCTCAGCACTCCTATGCGCTGCGCTCCTTGCCATGCTCCCGTTCAACCTATACAAGGCAAAGGTAGTCCCTGGAGACAGCTTCACCTATGCCGTAGGGGCTACTATGGTTGCCATAATGGTTATGGGCAATGCAGAATCATTCGGAATAATAATATTCATACCTTGGATGATAGAATTCCTGCTTCACTTGAGGAAGAGGTTCAAGGTTACGGATCTGGGCATAAGGCAGAAGGACGGGACCTTCAAGGCGCCTTATGGAAAGAGGATATACAGCTTGACGCATGTCGTTATGAACCTTAAGAAGGCGAAGGAGACGGATGTAGCATACTATCTGACAGCTCTTGAGGTCCTCTTTGTAGTGATAGCGTTTGCACTTAAACTAACGGGGCATCTGTAATAGATGTTACTTGCGTTTTCAGCAGTATGCAATTTATTCAGAACGGATTTGCGCCCTCTTTTAATGCAGAACCGTGAAGCATGCTCAAGCCCTCGGTTATGCTCTCGTCTAATTCCTTGTCGTCAAAAAGCGCAAGCAGTATGTCTTCGCTCTTTATCAGCTTCCTGCCCGCATGCCCTGCGTACTTTATCGCCTCCTGGGCTATAGAATCAGCAAAGCTCTCAAGCTCCATCTCAAGGTCGAGAACCGCGTCTTCGGATATCCGTTCCGCACCCGCTTCCCTTATGAACTGCTCCACATCATATAAACTGAATTTCCTGTTTCCCGCTTTTCCCAATCACTCACCAAAAGTAAAGTGGTATATAGTTTGTGGGAAGCTTTAAAAGGATTATAACGTGCGATGAATAGTGGCATAACACGTTTTATTTGTACCTTAAAAGCGCCCCTATTCCGCCGAATCCCATCATGAACTGCTTGCCGTAGGAGCTCTCTTCGGATACGAATACGGTCTCGGTCCCGGCATGGTCTGCCGTCTCTATCAGCTCCTCGATCGCATCCTCCTCCTTTACTATCTCAAGCTTTCCTCCGCAGCTGTGCTTCTGCTGGCGCTGCCTGCCTATCTCCATCGCCTCGAAGGTTGTGCCATCGTTGGTGCATTTGTATGTTACTCTCGTTATCTCAAGAGCCTCGCTTATTATCAGCTTTGATGCCTGGTCCGCATCAAGTGCGGCCTTGGTATTCGCATAGCCATGGACAGCTAGCCCGTTTACCGCCGTCTCCTTTATGAAGCGCTCTATTATATTCCGTTCCTGTGCTGCCTCCTGCTCCTTTAACAGGTCTGATGCCTTCTCCACAAGCTCATGCAGGCCATACTCATCGGTATAGCCCGTATCGTATACTCCTAGAAGCTTTACCTGGTAGTTGAGCTTATCCGCTTTTGCGAAGCCCTCTTTAGTAGGCCCTGGTCCTCCCAGGATTACTCCCTTTACCTTGAAATCGACCTGCGTGCAGTAGCTGTTCACCACCTCAGCCACCCTGGTATGGTACTCGCCTATGCTCTCCTCTATTCCACGCGCGTATCTTCCTGCAGACTGCCCTCCCTTCCTGACCTTTGCGTGCACCATCGAGTTTAACTTCTTTATGACCTGTATGTGATGGCCCTTAAGGGTTGCGATCGTCGCTTCCCTTCCATCCATAACCACCAGCACATACACGTCCTTGTTGGACATCATCGCCTCAAGCGGCTCTAGCAGGAAGGTCGAATCGCATCTGTATATGTTCACCTTTAGGGGCTGCGGAGGCTCCATGGAGAATAGCCCTATCTCGGTCCTACCGGGATTGTCCGATACGTTTCCTGCAAATATGGCTATGCCGTTTTGTGGAGTCTCCCTGAACAGTTTGAGATACTGTATTATCTTGTCCAGGGCGCTCTGTACGTTTAACCTTACTGATTTCGACTTTATGTTAGATGACTGGGAGTACTCTTCACGGAGCTTTGCCGTTTCTTCGGAAAGCTGGTAGCCCGCAGGTATGTATACGCTGATCAGCTCCGTACCGTAACCGCGCACCCCTTTGAGCTTCCTTATCTCCTTGTTAATACTGTATTCATTTTTCATGGTAAAAACCGCAGCAGTGGCTACTGCTTAGTTATCCTGTCCTTGCCCATGTACTTGACAAGGGCATCGGGAACCTTTATCGTGCCGTTGCCTTCAGCATAATTCTCAACTATCGCCACTATGGCCCTCTCTACTGCAATTGCAGTAGAGTTTAGAGTATGTACGTATTTGCGCTCTCCAGACTTGTCATACCTGATGTCGAGCCTCATTGACTGCCAGTCCGTGCAGTTTGAGCATGAGACCATCTCACGGTACTTTCCCTGAACAGGCATGAATGCCTCTAGGTCGTACTTCTTTGCTGCTACTGTGCCTATATCTCCGGTGCAGATGTTGATTATGTGGTATGGTATGCCCAACTTCTTGAATAGCTCCTCGCTGTTCCCAATCAGCTCATCGAAGAATCTGTATGAATTCTCCTGCTCTGCGAATATGAACTGCTCAACCTTATAGAACTGGTGCACTCTGAAGATTCCCTTCGTATCCTTCCCATGGGAGCCTGCCTCCCTCCTGAAACACGGGCTTATCCCTATCAGCTTAAGCGGAAGCTCCTTCGCTGCGAATGTATGTCCTGCATACATTGCGGCCATGGTGTGCTCAGATGTGCCTATCATATACAGGTCTTCATCTGTCTTCTCATAATCATTTTTGCTCTCTGCTTCCTTAGGGTCGGTAACCTTGTACAGCGTCTCCTCGAAATCACCAAGAGGTGCGGCGCCTCTGAAGTACTCCTTCCTCATCATCAGAGGAGGAGATATTAGAGTATAGCCCTTTGCAACCAGCTCATCTATGGCAAACCTTATCAGTGACTGCTCCAGCAGGGCTATATCCCCTTTAAGATAATAGAAACGTGCGCCGGATACCTTTGCCGCAGCTTCCAGATCCAGGAGACCCATTTTAGTGAGTAGTTCTTCATGGCCTGGAATATTCTTTGGTAGAGCGTTTCCGTGCTTGCTTATCTCTTTGTTCTGCGAGTCATCCGCACCGTACGGTACGCTCTTGTCAAGTATGTTTGGCATGTTCCAGAGCAGATTCTTAAGTTTCTGCTCGTCATCAGGCAGCTCCTTCTCAAGGCCATCCAGCTTGCTCTTTATCTCGGAAACCTTCTCTGTTTTTTCCTTGTCAATGCTATTCTCTTTTTTCTTCTTCTCTGCAATTTCAAGGCTGAGCCTGTTCCTCTCGGCCCTCAGCTGCTGGATCTCTACGTTTGCCTTCCTTAGCTTCTCATCAAGTTTCAGCATCTCTTCTACAGGGTAATCGGACTTCCTCCTTGCCATAGATTCCCTTATCGCATCTATGTTTTCCCTAAGATACCTGCTTGTAAGCATAATCTATCACTGCCATTAATCATATAAATTAAGAATAGGCAACTAATATATACTCGTATATTTATTTATTACATGCCTGCAGGGGTGGCAGAGTTTGGCCAAATGCGACGGGCTTAGGACCCGTTTCCTTTGTGGATGCGAGAGTTCAAATCTCTCCCCCTGCATATTAAAAAACCCGGGTTGATGCAATGGATATGCGCATAGAGGAAGTAACCTCGGAAAAAGAGAAAGAAGCCAAGGAATATGCTGCCAGGGAATGGAACGAGTGGGGCAAAAAGAATGGTTATGCCCATAATGTGAAGATGTACGCATTTGCCGCGTATGTAGATAACAAAATTATAGGGTATATGGCTCTAAGAATAGACGGCGGTGCTGCGTATCTTCAGCAATTGATAGTCTCTGATGCTGCGAAGAAAAACGGCGTTGGCACAGCACTTCTTAAGAAATTTGAAAGTTTCGCAAGACAAAACAAATGCCATCTGGCATATCTGGAAACCCATGAAAAAAACGTAGCCGCACTGTCATTGTATAAAAGCAACGGCTATACGATAGCCGCTACCCTGGAAAATAATAGATTCCATTTCACATGGTACATTCTATCAAAAGAACTGAAAGACGAGTAACTTATCATATTGCTAGTGAATCAGCTTGCGCCCCTTAGAAACTGTAGGATCTCGTTGCTTACCTGGTTTGGATGCGTGGCTTCGGGCTGGTGGGCTGCGTCTATCGGAACAAATCGCGCATTCCTGATCTTTTCGGCAGCTTGCCTCTGTTTTTCTATCGGGAATAAAGGGTCGTTTGTTCCATGTATGAAGAGCACAGGTATGCCTGTCCTGTTAATCTCCTTTATCTTCTTGAGGAAATTTGTCCTCAGGCCCCTTGTTGTCACCTCACCCTGCACAAACTCAAGGCATGATACTGTTAGATTATGGCGTGTCACATAATCGCGTACAACCTGTACTTTTTCCCGGTTCAGCTCCGCATCTTCACTGCCGTCAAGCAGGAAATTCAGGGTCTTTCCAAATAGCTTTTCGCTCTTTGCAAGATTCTTTATTATGAGCTGCTGCACTCCGGCGTTTATCCTTGTCAATGCATATGCCCCTAACGGGAAATGCTTTTCTACAAAGCCATAAGAGTCTATCAGTGAGAGGCTCTTGACTCTTTCAGTATGTTCCAGTGCATAGCTCATCGCTATCCCGCCGCCGAAAGATTCTGCCACGATGTTAGCCTGTTCAATCTTCAGGTGGTCCATGAACCGTTCTATGAATCCGACATGGTATCCAAGGGTTGCCTTCTCGCTTGATTTTTCCGAACCCCCGTAGCCAGGCATGTCCGGAGCATATACATGATGCTCCGAAGCAAGTGCTGGTATCATCTTCGACCAGGAAAGAAAGCCCAGAGAGACACCGCCCCCGTGAATCATCAGCACCTTGGATTCGTTTGACTTTCCCCTTTCAGCATACCTTACCCTTAGGCTGTCTATCCTTTCCGTCCTTATGCTTGTCTTAAAATCCGGCTTTGCTTTGTTTTCTTCCTGAGGATCAGTGCGTTCAACCAAAACCTGTTTTGTCGTCTCCATGGTACAACCCTGCAAATAAACATTTTTATTTCAGCGTTCTTCATATTTAAACGTTTCATGATTTATCCTGGAGATAGTAATAAAAACATAATCGTGGATGTGTTATCAGGTTATTTTAGATAATCTTTAGTGATAATTATGCTCACAGTTTCGCAGGCAATTTCTTCCGTAATAATAGGGCTGGTGCAGGCGATATCGGAATGGCTGCCAATAAGCAGCAAGACACAGGTTCTGATTGCATCGCAATACCTTCTCAATCTAAGCTTCACCCAGGCATATACGTTCGGGCTCTTCATGGAGATAGGGACTGTCGTGGCAGCCATACTGTATTTCAGAAAAGAGGTCTGGACTCTGCTAAGGGTTCTCTTCATGAAGGACAAGAGCACGGAGGGCAGGAACCTGTTCAAGTACGTGCTTATAGCAACCATAGCCACAGGCATAATAGGAACGCCGCTCTACATCTTATCCGATTCCCTGACAAGCGTGCCGCTCGGCATACCTATGATGATCATAGGGCTCGTGCTTATCGGAGACGCGGTTGTGATAAGGCATTCCAGGATAAAGCAGAGGGAGGGCACCAATACCAGGAAGTTCAAGGACCTTGGCCTTAAGGAGTATATTGTGATAGGATTCATGCAGGGGCTCGCAGCACTTCCTGGAGTCAGCAGGTCCGGCATCACAACAAGCACCCTGTTGCTCATGAAGGTGGAGCCTGACGAATCCTTCAGACTATCTTTCGTGATAGGCATATTCGCAGCGATAGCCGCCTTTTCCCTTACGATCATAAAGTCTAGGGCGAATGTCATGGCTGCACTTTCCCAGATAGGCATTACAGGCATGCTCGTTGCAATAGTAGTGGCAGCAATCGTCAGCTTGTTCCTCATAGATTTCCTTATAAAGATAGCGGGAAAATCAAAGATAGTCTATCTTACAGCTGCACTTGGGATAATAGCGATCTCCGGAGGAATAATTTATATGGTCTTCGGGATTTGACCATGTTGCACGTGGTAAGGGATTGCCGATAAGCATTTATAATATTAAAGCGGCAACTTATTGCCGCTTATCACTGTAATACATACTTTCGAGGGAATATCTTGACGGAAATACTTGACAATGCGTGGACGGAGAAGTACAGGCCTTCTAAACTAGAGGAAGTGATAGGCCAGAAGGCGATAGTTGAGAGGCTCTCTGCATTTGTAAAGGCGAAGAGCTTCCCTAATATGATATTTGCAGGAAGCCCGGGCATAGGGAAGACCACATCTGCGATAGCGATGGCGAAGGAGCTTTATGGAGAGAACATAAACCAGGCATTCCTTGAACTTAATGCAAGCGATACCAGAGGGATAGAGGTGGTAAGGGGAAGGGTGAAGGAGTTTGCCAAGACGCTCCCGCTCTCTACGGGACTTGTCAAGATAATCTTCCTCGATGAGGCAGATTCGCTTACTCCTGAAGCGCAGCATGCTCTTAGAAGGACTATGGAGAAGCACTCTGCGACTACCAGATTCGTACTAGGGGCAAATTATGCAAGCAAGATAATAGAGCCGATACAGAGCAGATGCGTGGTTCTGCGCTTCAAGCCCTTGAAGGAGGAGGAGATGCTAAGTTACATAGAGCGCATAAAGGAAAGAGAGGGTATAGAAATTGCAGAGGATGCGGAAAAGGCGCTAATATACGTCAGTGAAGGGGACCTGCGGAAGCTAACCAATGTTCTTCAGAGCGCTGCCATATCTACTAAAAAAATAACTGAGAAGACAGTTTATGATATTGCATCGAGGGCAAGGCCCAAGGAGATAGTCTCGATGCTCGACTTCGCATTCCGCGGAGACTTCGTGAAGGCGAGGAACGAGCTTGACAAGCTTCTCCTTGTATACGGGATGAGCGGCGAAGACGTCCTTATACAGTGCTACAGAGAGGCACTGAATCTTGATCTTGATGACACTGCAAAGCTCAGGCTGATAAGCGCAATAGGAGAGTATAACTTCAGGATCGTCGAAGGGGCGAATGACAGGATACAGATAGAGGCTATGCTTGCCTCTCTTGCACTGTCTGGGAAGCAGCAGTAGCAGATAGCAGCCTAGACCCTGTTCAGGTTATCTAATTCCCTGTTTAGCAGATAATCCTCGTCCATCAGCATTCTTTCATGTATTGTTGCTGGCCTGCGCCCTGTATCTTGCTTCTTTATAGGATTTGAAATCGTATCAGGATCAAGAGCCCTGATCACAGCGTCACGAAGAACCTCCGATATCTCATGCGTGGGCCCTTTGGTGTTGTCTCTTACAATCCTTAATTTAGTGACCATGTGTGTCCAATATCCATATAAATTGGCCATGTATTTAAACATAGCAGGCATACTACGACAGATGCTTATTCAACTTTACGCTATTTGCTGATTGAATCTTTTGCCAGTCCGTATTCCTTTAGGGCAATCCTGTTTATCTCGGCAAGATCCTCCCTGTTATCCGATTCTGCCTTTATCTTTATCTTTGGAGTAGTATTTGAAGCCCTTGCGATGAACCACCCTTTGTCCGTTATGAATTTGACCCCGTCAAGCAGGACTATTCTAGACTTCTTGTATTTCTTCAGGTTCTTTGCCATCTTTGATATTATCCTGAACTTCTCGCTTTCTTTTACATCGAATTCGCTTGAAACAACTTCGTATTTTGGAAGCTCGTTTATCAGCTCAGACATGCTCCTTCCTCTTTCAGAGAGTATCTGGGCCAGTTTTATCACTGCGAAGAGTGCATCGTCGAAGCAGTATATGTCGCTGAAGTAGAAATGCGTTGAGTACTCCCCTCCCAGTTTTGCCTTGTTCTTAAGCATCTTGTCTATGATAAATGCCCGGCCCGTCTTTGTCCTTATCCCTTTGGCTCTCTTCTGATTTATAACATCTTCAACAGCTTTTGAAGAGCTGATCTCATAGACTACCATCTCTCCTTTTTTCACAGTATTGTTAATCATCATGGCAAGAATAGTGTCTCCGAAGAAGGCCTCTCCTTTGTCATCTACGAACATTGCCCTGTCGCCATCGCCATCAAACGCAACCCCGAAGTCAAGGTTGTTTTTCTTTACAAGTTCCCTTAACGCAGTGATATTCTCAGGCTTAGGCTCTGGAGATCTTGAGGGGAAGGCGCCATCAGGCTTGTCATTTATTGATACCGGGAACATCCCTGCCTTTTTTAGTATTCTTGAGGCTATTTTTGAATCTGCGCCGTTGCCAGGGTCAACGCCAACCTTGAAGACCTTGTTTACCTTTGTCCTTTTGAACAGGTAATTCTCATAGTCGCGCATCAGCTTGCGGCTCACATCATGGGAATTGCCTCCTTCCCTAAGACTGAACTTCTTGGAAAGGTATATGCCCTTTATTTTTTTAAGCCCGAAGTCCTCCCCGTATGTTTTTCCTTTGGGCCCGCAGAGCTTCAGCCCGTTCCACATTGGCGGGTTATGGCTTGCGCTTACGGCTGCGCCTCCGTCAAGATTGTAATGGGCTATTGCAAAATAGAGCATCGGGGTGGGGACCTTCCCTATATAGAGCACCTTTGTTCCTGTGCTCTTCAGCCCTTTGAGGAAGCTCTCCTTAAGCATAGGGCTGCTCTTACGTATGTCCATGCTTAATGCTATCGTTTTATTCTTTCCTAGGAACGTGCCGAAGGCCATCCCTATCTCTTCGGCTATCTTCTCGTCCAGGGTATCAGGATATATTCCCCGTATATCGTTTGCCCTGAAGATATCCTCTCGCTCAGGCACATCCTCACCAATGGATATGCAGTCTGAAGGTATTTATACTCTCCTTCCTCTTCTGCCTCCCGGCCTCTTTGTAGTATCAGTAGGTATAGGAGTTACATCTTCTATGCTTCCGATCTTGAAGCCGCTCCTTGCAAGTGCCCTGACGACAGCCTGCGCACCAGGGCCGGGTATTTTCGAGTTGTGCCCTCCTGGTGCCCTAATCTTGATGTTTATGTGCGTAACGCCCTTTTCTATGGCGGCTGCTGCAACTTTGTATGTGGCATGCATAGCTGCATATGGCGAACCCTCTTCATGGTCAGCATCTACCACCATGCCTCCGCTTCCGACAGCTATGGTCTCGGACCCTGAGAGGTCAGTAAGCGTGATTATCGTATTGTTCTTTGAAGAGAAGATGTGAGCTACGCCCCATCTCACCGCCTTTGGCTTGAATTTCTCCTGTGCTTCCTGGACTGCAACCTCGAATGACGGCAGCTCCTTCTTGCTCGCCTTCTGCTGTTGCTGTTGCTGCTTGGTCTGCTTTGAGTCTACCTTCTTTTTCTTTCCTGCCATAATCAAGCACCCTCTTTGTTCTCCCTGGTTTCAGGAGCAGTTTTTACAGTTTCCGCCGCCTTTGGAGCAGGCACTGCCTTATCGTCCTTGTTGAAGTCAAGATCTATAGGCTTGTAGTAATTTATATGAGGTTCTTCTGAAGCGGTCACCATGTAGCCCGGAGACTTCACCTGCCTGCCGTTTATCGATATGAAGCCATGGGATATTAGCTGCCTTGACTGCTTCGCCGTTCTGCCAAGACCTTTCTTGAATACGATTGACTGTAGTCTTCTCTCGAGTATCGCTTCCTGCGTCACTCCGAGAAGATCGTCAAGAGTTGCACCGTGCTTGACTAGATTATATCTTATTAACCTTTCTGTTATCTCCTTACCTTCCTTCTCCGTGGACGCTCCTGAAAGTACCTTTCTGACATTCCTTCTTATCCTGCTGACCTCTGTCCCAGCGGTCCATAGCTCCCTCAGGTTCTTGAGACCGTACTTCTCCTTGAGCGCATGCTCAGACTCTATCCTCTCCTTTGACCACATGGCCTTTGTTTTGTCAAACTTTCTCCTTATGCGCTTCGGGTCTCCCATCTATTCACTTCTTTGCCTCTGCAGCCTTTGCAGCCACCTGCTTTGCTGCTTTCTTCATGACTCCTATTGTTGCTCCGGTTCTTCCGGTCGATCTTGTCTTCTGGCCGCGTACCTTCTGGCCTGTCTTATGCCTTATTCCGCGCCAGGACATCAGCTTTATGTCCGAATCTATATCCTGCTTTACCTTAACTATTAGATCTGTACCTACAAGATGCATGTTCTTTCCTGACTGCATCTCCATGCGCCTGTTGAACAGGTATGAAGGTATCTTTGAATCAGTAGCATCCTTTACTGCATGCTCGATCTTCGACATATTCGCTTCGTCAAGATGGCCGATCTGCTGATTGTAGTCTATGCCCAGGGCATCCCTTATATGTATCGACAATGCATGTGCCATCGTATGGCCTATGCCTTTTATCTCCCCTATGGCCTCGTATATACGCTTGTCTCCATTGATGTCCCTTCCTGCGAGTCGGACTATCATTCCCTGTACTTTGGGCTTGGCCTCTTCGCTTGTTTTTTTCTTTTCCTCTTTTGCCATCTAATGACCATAGTAAGAATGCATCAATTAAACGTTGTTAAATTGCAGTTAAGATAGCTGCCGTTAACTGACTGCAGTGCATATATTACAATAGAATGATTTAAAAGCCTTTATTTCACAGGCTGGTAGCTTCTGGAGAGAGACTCTCAGAATAGATCTGATAACTGGCCGAAATTGTATATTAGCACGTCGGCATGTTTCGAGATGCTGGATGCCTGTCTGTCGTATATGAACTGTACCGCTGCCCTGAATCCTCCTTTTTTTGCAGCTTCCATATCCCTTGCAGTATCCCCTATTATGAGAGTGTCCTTCGGATCCACGTCAAGCCTTCTTGCAGCCTCTATGAATACCGCCGGGTCTGGCTTGCGCCTGTTTCCAACATCCTCCGCAGAGACAACACTGCTAAAGAACCGTGATAATTTTGTATGCCTTAGCACATTGCCTATCCCATCTCTGGAATTGTCGCTGCCCAAGCCCATCTTCACCTTCCTGTTCCTCAGGTTAATCAGAACATCTTCTACTTCTGGGAAGATCAGTGTCTCTCCTAAATCGGCTATCTTTGCAGTAATCGAGTCGTTGGTTTCCTTCCGCATCATCTTTTCAAGAGAGAGGCTTGCATCAGGGTCAAAACATGAGGTAATCATAGTGTAGGTACTTGTCCCTATGAATGGTTCTATCTTCTCTACAGGAACGTCCTTGCCATGGAGACCGAAGGTCTCCTTCCACGTAACCGAATGCAGGCCCATGGTGTTTACCAGAGTGCCGTCCATGTCGAATATTATAGACTGCGCATTTGCTTTGACTCTCATAAAATATCCATTATTTGCCTTAGAACAGGCGCAACCTTAGATGCATACGATTGTACATTTTCAAGATATATAAATATTTTTGTATGCCAACAGACACAGGCGTTATGTTACTATATAAAAACTTGGTGCGATTACCTAAAAGGTAGCATGGCAGAAGAAAGATCAATCGAACATTATTTTTCCAAAGAGCCTAAATCCAGGCACAGGATAAACAGGATAGAATGCATACTGCGAGGAAACAGCTACGGCTTTTTTACCGATTCGTCGGTCTTCTCCAAGGATAGGATCGACCTTGGTACAAAGATCCTGATAAAACATATGCAGATAAAGCCTGCTGATATTGTTCTTGACCTTGGATGCGGATATGGCGCGATAGGCATAGTCGCAGCAAGCCTTGCACCGAATGGCAGATGCTACATGACTGATATAAACGAAAGAGCCGTTGAACTCTCGAAGAGGAATCTGAAGTTAAACAAAATAAAAAATGCCGAGGCTTTTCAAGGCGATGGATTCGAACCTGTAGACTCCATAATGTTCGACGTAATACTTACGAATCCACCCATTCGCGCAGGCAGGAATATAGTCCTCTCTTTCATAAAAGGGGCAAATTCCCATTTGAAAAAGAATGGATTGCTTTATCTTGTAGTGCAGACGAAGCAGGGTGCAAAGACGATAAAGGAGTTGATCGAAGAGGTATTCGGAAATGCGGAATACGCTTCTTTAAAAGGCGGATTCAGACTGATAGTGGCGAAGAAGCTGTGAATTGATCTTGTTTAATATTCGCCAGGGTTGGGATTTTCAGGAATTTAGGTATTCCTAAGATTCATTTGAACCCAAAAGGCCTTGCGGCCACGCGCTGACAGGATAATTTTTCCAGGCGCGCGCGTTACCGGATTCTGCCACCCTGGCACGCTATACCATCAGTTTGCTATCCTTATAATCCTTTTCCTGCACTATGCCGGCATTTGGCTTTTCCAGTAAGAGATAATCTTATATATCTCCAAACTTATATCCATGCGGAAGTGATAAGATGGTAAACAGGATCAGTAACAATATTGGCAATTTGCAAGAAGACAAGGCAACCGTCTTTAAGAACGTTAAGAAGGAATACGTCAATCTTGATGGCAGGGTATTGCTCATTAGGAATGATCAGACGAAATATGTGGAACCGCAGTTATTGAGGAAGATCCTAATTAACCTCAATGATTCTGTTACTGATGTCATAGCTTATGACAGGTATTTCAGAAGGTACGGCAACCTTGACAAGAGTTTGGGGGGATTCGTAGAGAGCAATGCGATTGTTGAGGAAGGCGTGAAGATAGACAAAAGATCTGTCGTATTCTGGGGAGCTCGTATTGGAAGCGGCTCTGTAATCAAAAATTCGCTTGTCGGAGGAGAAGGTACGGAAATAAAGAAGTCTATTGTGATAAATTCTCAGGTAATATCCTCAAAGGTAAACGGGCAGGAGGTAAAAAATGAGATAATAGACCATATTAATGAGCAACACATAAGGGAGTTGCTTAAGGAGCATAGGCGCCTGCCAGGATAATACTTTTGCAATTGTGATCGGTTATGGCGACAAAGTTCATAAGGGGCGCGGAACCAATAGGCAAACCTTCAGAAGTGGCATCTGCTACGGAGATGCATACGGAAGGCTCTGATAATAAGCTTGAGCATAGGCGTACTGTCATAGAGATGCACCTGCTGGTCAGCACAAAGAGGGGCTTGGAAAGGGGAAGCACTGTTACCGAAGAGAATGTTGCAAGAGCCTTGGAGAGCCCGATATTGGGCTATGACAGACCAAGGGCCGAGAGGGTAGCGAGGGAGCTGCTTGATGCATTTACAAAACCTATTGGCAGCGTTGCAACGAAGAATCTTGAAAAGGCAGACGACCTTGTAAAAGCGGCACTTCTTATAAGGGATGATGTTACCTCGGATATAATGCATAGGGTGATTCCGAAGCTTGACAGGCAGCTGTTGGAGGCAATAACTGAAAAATTCGGATTGGAGAGAAGCAGGACAAGCATTGTTGACAAGATAATAGAGGATTGGGACAAGATAGGCCGGGGCACGATGTCGACCATATATACTGACTACAAAATAGGTTTTACCCAAGTTGCAAAGGCACAATTCGAGCGCGGATACGCGCTGGAAGGAAATAAAATTGATGATTACCACATTATGGCAAGACTGCTCCCGAGATTGAAACTGAACCCTTTCGGCTCGAGCAACGGCTCTCCTTCGAGAGGAAAGTACCATAATGGAAATAAGAAGTTTACCGGCAGTGATGGCACCAGATATGATGTGTACCATGCGGGATCAAGCAGAGGAGATCTAAGGGCAGATTATATTGTTACGAAGGACCATACTGTTTTGATAACCGAATTCTATATGCACAGCATCAAAAATAAGAATAGGGTTTAAAGCTCACGTTTTACTTTTTATGTCTTTTCTCCTCTGGTCTTACTGCAGGGAAGAGCATTACCTCTTTCATCGAAGGCACGTCCGTAAGGAGCATTATCAGCCTGTCCATCCCTATCCCGCACCCGGCAGTCGGAGGCATGCCATACTCTATCGCCTCTATAAAGTCCTTGTCTGACGGAGGTGCTTCGTCATCGCCTTTTTTCCTCTCTGCTTCCTGCTCCTCAAACTTTCTCTTCTGTTCTATCGGATTCGTAAGCTCAGAGTAGCAGTTTGCAATCTCCATCCCATTGACATACATCTCGAACCTTTCACTGAGGAATTTGTTGCCGCGTTTGTCCTTTGTAAGCGGGCACATGTATGCAGGGAAATCCAATATGAATGTCGGGTCTATTATTGTTGGCTTTATGTATTTGTCAAACAACGAGTCTGCAACGTGATAGTTGTTCAGTATCTTCGTGTCAAGCTTCTCCTCCTTGGCTATCTTCTTCGCTTCTTCGTCAGTCATCTTCGATATGTCTATTCCCGATAGCTTCTTGATTTCATCAACCCAGTATATCCGCTTGAATTTAGGTTTGAAGTTCAGTTCCTTGCCCTGATAATTAAACGAGTAGGAACCATGTATCTGCTTTGCAAGGCCGGACAGCATCTCTTCCATAAGCCCCATGAAGTCCTCATAATCCTTGTACGCTTCGTAGAATTCAAGCATTGTAAACTCAGGATTATGCGAGGAGTCTACATCTTCGTTCCTGAAATCTTTTGCAAATTCATAGACCTTTTCAAACCCCCCTATGATCAGCCTTTTAAGATAAAGCTCGTTTGCAACCCTGAGGTAGAAGTCAGATTCTAGTGAATTGTAATAGGTTGTGAAAGGCTTTGCGTTTGCGCCCCCGTATGTCGGTTGCAGTATAGGGGTCTCGAATTCGATATAGCTTCTTGAATTAAGGAAATTCCTTACATAATCCATTATCTTTGACCTTGTCCTGAATATCTTCCTGATATCCGGATTCATTATAAGGTCCAGGTATCTCTTCCTGTATCTTAATTCAGTATCGCTTATGCCATGGAATTTGTCAGGAAGGGTACGCAGTGATTTTGACAACATGGTTGCCTTTCTTGCCTCTATGCTTATCTCCCCTCTTGAGCTCTTTGTTACGCTTCCCTCTACTCCAAGAATATCCCCAATGTCGATTAACTGCAGCATCTCTAAAGAATCCTTGTCTATTACGTCTTCTCTTATTATCACCTGCAGCTTTCCGGATTCATCAAGCAGGTCCATGAATATTATCTTGCCCATCTTCCTAAGGCGCATTATTCTGCCGGCTAGACTTGCATCCTTTCCCTCATGCTTTGCAAAATCAGAGGTGATATCTAGCGCATGGTTTGTAACTTTGTATGAATATGGATATGGATTGGTGCTTTTTGAGAGAAGCTCTTCAACCTTTTTTATTTTTGCATCTTCCGCCATCTTATCTAGACCTTTTGCTTTTATTGTAAACATTATATGAATACGGGGCGCTATTTTATAGCTTATCTGTTAAAATTCCATTCCTCATTTTTATATACAGTCTCTTCCAGCTCTAAACTGCGCTCCTTCTCCTCTTTTGTAAGAGGCATTTCCTTCCAAACCCTTCCTCTCGTGAAGCTGTTGAAAAGCGCTTCTCTTAATTCGCCTATGCTCGCATGCGAATTTGTCTGCACATCGGTTATCCTGTCCTCAGCGCTGTTAATCGTCTTGTCGGATAGCTTCTCCTTGCTGACGTTCAGCACTGAAAACATCTTCTTTACATCTGCTTTGTAAATAACAGTACCATGGATCAGGACAGCGCCTTCTCTTCTGGTCTGTGCATTGCCCGATATCTTCCTCCCGTCTACGACTATGTCGTTTATCGGAGCGTATTCGGCCTTAACGCCAATGCTGCCAAGTGCATCAATAATCATCGATGCGGCGTATCTGTAGCATTTCTGTACACCTTGCGGAAGTTCTTCCTCTTTTGCAATAAGGCTGTAGGTTATCTCGCCTTCGGAATCATGATAAACGGCTCCGCCTCCGGTCATCCTCCGAACAAGGTCTATCCCAGCAACCTTGCATTGCTCTACGTTTACCTCTTTTCTCAGGCTTTGGAACCTGCCTATTGAGACTGCGCTTGGCTTCCATGAATAAAGGCGAAGCGTCATGTGCGAGTCGCCTTCAGATACCGATTCTAGGATAGAATGGTCTATCGCCATGTTGGCGTATGCGGAATTGGATGAGTAAGGCAATGTTCTGAGTTCCATTCACAACACCTGTCTTGACGTTGCATCCCGTATGGCCGTGATTATCCCCTTGGCGGATATCCCAATCATCTCTGCATTACGGGAAGTTACAACATTTGTTATTATATCGCGGAGCTCCATATCATTCATTGATAATGGCACGCCTTCAAGAGCCTTCTCCAAATCTACCACTAAGCCCTCAGGATGCATGAAGAAGTCTCCGGTAATCCTGAGCTTCTCGATCCTGTCAGAATATATGATATCGATGCATACAAGCTTCTCGCCAGGGAGCTTCTTCTCAGCATAGCCTTCCATAGTATTCAAGGTCTAAACGCAAAATATATAAATAAGCCCGTATAATATCATTCAGTTAAACATACCCTTAATTGCAAGTATGTTTATTGCGCACTCTTTGCGCATATAATATTACAGGATGTGAAGATGTATTTCATAGTAAGAGTAACTGCGTCGCAGGAGAAGATAACTGCAGACATATTGCAGAACAAGTCTAAAGGCAAGGATAACGGAGTATATTCGATAATAATACCGCAGGGAATGCGCGGCTATGTAATAATTGAGGCTAAGGACGAGATTTCATGCAGGGATCTGATATTGAATGAGCCGCATGTGAAGGGAATGCTCCCTAAGCCTCTGAGCGAGGAGGAGATAAACAAGATACTCTCTACAAAGCAGCAGAATCAGGATATCTCTCCAAACGACCTGGTAGAGTTCTTTGCAGGGCCGTTCAAGGGTTATAAGGCAAAGGTAATAAATACTGACCCATCAAAAGATGAGATTACAGTAGAGCTTATGGATGTCGCGGTGCCAATACCTGTGACTACAAAGTCAAACATGGCTCGCGTAATAGAGAAGGCAGAAAAGGTGTAGATATGGCAGATGCTATAATAAATGGATTAATAGAGGGAGGAAAGGCGACGAACGGAGCTCCGTTCGGTCCAGCGCTAGGTCCTCTCGGAGTGAATGTCGCAGCCATAATAGATGAGATAAACAAGAAGACTGCAGCATATGAAGGGGTTAAGGTGCCTGTTAAGGTGATAGTCAATCCTTCTACAAAGAAGTACACTGTAGAGGTAGGGGCTCCGCCAACAAGCGCGCTTATACTAAAGGAAATAGGAATCCAAAAGGGCGCTAAGACAAAGGATGAGATAGCAGGTAACATAACGATTGAACAGGTAAAGAAGGTTGCCAAGGCAAAGGAAGCTAAGATGTATGGCAATACTTTGGCAGACAGGGTAAACCAGATCCTCGGAACATGCAAGTCGATGAACATAACCTGCGAAGGGATAAGCGCCAAGGAGATGATTGCGAAGATAAAGAGCGGCGAAGTCAAGGTATAATCATTCTGATTTTGCTTCCGTATGTTTGTAATGCATGAGCTTTGCTCTTATCATAAGTGTATTTTTCTGTAAATAAAAAGCAAAATTGCAATTATGAATTCTACAGATAAAAGAAGCATTGTCCATAGCGATCTTTGCCAGAATGCACGATATTCTATCAATTTCTTTAAATCAGTAACATTTACGCTTATGTTATATTTGTTGTATACTGCCTGGCTATATTGAATAGATGATGACACGCATCCAGAAAGCGAATATTGCCCATGTTCTGCAAAATCCACCTTCTGCAGCAATGCGGTCCCGTTAATATAAGAAGGGGAGTTGGGACAGTTCAAGACTATCGGAGCATAGTTCAGATAGTAAAAGTAGGCCAAAGTCACAATAATTGCAAATATGTCCATTATAATAAGGCGGAATAAAATTTTCTTTTTAACAGAATCTTGCATCAATAACAGCATGGTTATATTTTTATATAAATTTTTTGTTTTTGTCTGCATTCATAATGGACAAAGCTTATGCTAAGCGGTTAAATATGATGCCAAACAGCAATATGCTTTCCCACTCTTCCGAGCAGTATGTCATATCGTGAACAGGCTTAGCTTCCGAGTTCGGGATGGGTTCGGGCGTTTCCCTATTCCTATGGCCGTTTGACACAATTACTTGATATCATAAAATATATAATGTTTGCTATTGCTTCGCATTCTTTAGGCTAAATGCATACAATCTGTTTTAGCCGTGTTTCGAGGAAGAGCGCACGGTTGCCTTCTATCTCTATTAATTGAAGGTCTGTTCCCGTAGCGCATGGCGTAGCTGCAGTTTGGTTGATTTTTAGTGTGTAATTGTAAGAATATGGTGATGGGCCGCTGGGACCAACTTCGCATGCAAAGCACCAGCCCCTTACAGTTATTGTTGCAGAGTTGTTATTTATTTTTTCTAGTGTAAAGTTCGAGGTTGCATTATCGATGTGTGTTACTAGACCGTAGCCAAGATCTGTCTGGGTACATATATATGTCTGGTTCGGCATTGCAGGCGTTAGTGCAGTATCGTTGCATCCTGACATGCTTCCCGGATAGTTTGATGCGACACTGCCGCAAGTTATCTGCTTTTGGCTGATGTTATACTGCTGCCCGTTGCACAGATATCCTGTTATTGACTTTACGCACTGTGATTCCATATGCGTATTAGGAGCTGCAGGCATGCATAATGATCCCGAGCCTGCCCACACTATCTTGTTAGTGGTATTGTTTACCACTGCCAAGTAATATCCCTGTTGAAGGCTCGGACTGACAGGACCTGCCCAGATTAGGGCATATGTGCCTGCCAGTGCCGCTATCCCAAATAGGAATATTATGAATTGCTGTTTCCTGTAAGGGTGCACCATGTACTCATCCGAATATGTTGACAGGTTCGCGTATCGTTCCGTTGTATGGCTTGCTTCCTATGGTCAACAGCTCAGGACCTATCCCTCCGCCGCATGGACCATCGAAGTTTATCCAGTATGTGCCGTAGGATGCATTCTGGGCTATCGAGACGTATGCAGTAGTGTTTATGCTGCTGTTTGCAGCCTGGAAGCTCTTCGGACTATAGGTTATGTTCACTCCCTGATAAACATCGTCTATGCTATTGTTGTACCTTAATAGATAGTAATGCATCCTGGTGGTATTGTAACCTTGCGGCTCTTTGAGCGCATTTGTTACATTTTCTGCAATGCTAAAACTGCCTGATGACCCTCTGTTTATGACATAATCTGTGACGTTGCGCGTTGTGTTGCCTGCAGTATAATTGAGAGTATACACGGAAAATCCGCTGGTTTTTGCTATCCGCCCTTCGATACTGTAGCTTAGGAATATGCATGAGTAAATTCCAGGTATCTGACCTGGTGTCACAGTCGCATTTGATGCGGATATCGCATTGTTTTGCATTGATACTGCAGCAGTAGTTGTGCTGTTGTTCGCCATATGGCTTAGTCCGGGATAGCTGGTCTGCGGCCTTCCCATATATGATAAGGCCATGTATGCAACTACTCCAAGTATGATAATGGCCCCTATCACTTTTGCAAACATTGAAGGGTAATTTGTAGTTGTTTTGTAGTATTTCAGTTTCTTGTAATATTCCGTATCTACCTTCTCCACTGCATTAATCCTTGTCAGCTCGTCTATGTGTTGGCTTACCGTTGCCTTTGAAAGACCGAGCTCCTTGCTCAATTCAGTAATAGTCATCTTCTTGTTTTCAAGAAGCTCAAGAATCTTCTTCTTCGTTTCCAGCGTCCTGCTCAAAAAATCACATACGTAATGGGAAATTAGAATTTAAACCTCTTTCTGGAAAGTTAGGTTTTTGTCAGGTTCTGTCGCGCAGAAGATTCCTCATTACAGATATGAAATTCGACATTTCTCCCGTATGAGGCATTCTTGCCATTGAACGCTCCGCTTTCTTCAAAGCATCTGCAGCTTCATTGAATTCCCTTATCGGTATTGAAACGGTAAGTGCCTCGTCTTTCATCTGAGTATGTTTATCATCAATCACATATGCGACCCTTGCCTGCCGCGACAGTCTGTACTCATCGTCAAGATAAAGGGCAAGAGTGTCAGATATGCCGTATTTTGAGCATTTGGCAACAACCTTACCGGTTCCTAGGCTCCTATAATGGAATGAGGCATGCCCTTCAGGAATTTCGTTTAACTCCTTGTAAGTAGAACTTGAAAACGATCCGGTTTCGTCTATCCTGAACGGCCCGGTCGACCTTAAGCCGGTGTCTGCAGCCCATATCTCCCCTGCTTTATAGAGTTCTGACCTGAATATTGGGTCTTTGAAGAATCTTGATGCTATCTCTCTTACAAAGACCTGCCTGTACCCCGCAGGCATCTTATCATTAATCTCATTTAAGATCATCTGCTTATCCGAGAAAAGTATCTGGTTTGGAACCTCATTTATCCTTTTTTCTAATGTGCTCATAATACCTGGCTCTTTTTCTGAGGCCGTTTTGGCCGTGCACTTGACTCTCTGATTTAGCCCATGCTGCAACAGATATACGGATAATCTGATTTATAATAGTAATCTGCAGGCGTTTTATGGATTATTTTAGAATGCGGGATAATATACTTCGTGTGGCTTCTTGGCATACTGTCTGGAATGGTTTACCTTGGAGCGCATTATCTTACGGGCGTGGTAGCAGTGGTTATACTCAGCACAATAGTAGTACTGATAGTGGCAGCTATAAGGGCAGGATAAATGATTTCTTCGCAAACATTGCAAAGAGAATTATCCCCGGCTCTTTGACATAAAGTGGAGAGGTTAAGGCTACGCCATCATGGCATTAGCCTCTTGTTTCCCTTATATCCTTTATCCAGCTTTGCCGTCCTTAGGAAATCCACCACCCTCTGGTCGGTCATGATATGCCTGCGCTCGATCTCCTGCCTTAATGTTATGCCGTGCAGAGTAGTGCATCTGGATAAGGCAACATAGAGCTGGCCGTTTGCAAATGTGCCTCCGCTTATATCTATTACCACATCCTTGAAGGTCTTTCCCTGGCTCTTGTGCACCGTTACCGCCCATGCAGGAGCTATCGGATACTGGGTAAAACTTCCGACTTTTTTAGGCAGGAGCTTGTGCGCTATCGGATCATATGAGAATCTGAACATCTCCCATGTGTGCGGGTTCACACTGACCTCCGTGCCATCATTGAGCCTTACTGATATCACGTCCTTTCCTCCCGGGTCAGGCCGCACACCTATCACTTTTCCTACGCTGCCATTCACCCATTGCTCCAGCTTATCATTATTCAACATCATTACCTGCATTCCTTCCTTTACCTTAAGCAATTCGTCCGCAGGCATTGTCTTCTTGTCGAAGTCGCCTTCTATCTCTGCCGCGTATGTGTGCTGCGCCGCCCTTAGCCTTGCAAGCGCTTCTTCGTTGATGCCGTCTGCAACCCTGTTTGTCGTCGTAAGATATATGTAGGTCTTTGATGAATCTGGTACGAATCCAGGTTTTAGCCTTAGGTTAAGCACTGCAAGCTGCTCCTCTGTTATCTTGTTTTCGCGTATTGCATTAAGCAGCTCTATGAAGTACGGATCGGTCTGCCTTCGGTGCTTTTGCAGCTCTATGAAATGCATGTTTAGGGAATTGAATGAATTTGAATCGAAAAAGTACTGGCTTTTGTAATGGCTGCTGAACATTCCTTCCTCGTCCTTAGTCACTATTGGGGGAAGCTGGTACAAGTCCCCGACAAGAATCAGCTGCACGCCTCCGAAAGGCAGGGAGTGGTCCTTTCCGTTCTTCCGCATGAATGCATCCATGCAATCAAAGAGGTCAGCCCTTACCATCGACACCTCATCTATGATCAGGGCATCTATATGGGCATATATCTGACCCTGATATTGATGTAGCTTTTTTACAGTATCTATAGTTATGTCAGGCTTGAATCTGAAGAAAGAGTGTATTGTCTGGCCCTTTACATTCAGGGCTGCGACCCCTGTGGGGGCCAATATCGCTATATCCTTCTTCGTTATTGACCTGAAGCATTCCAAAAGTGTCGATTTGCCGGTTCCTGCCCTCCCTGTTATAAGAAGGTTATCATTCGTATTCTCCATCAGGCTTAGTGCACTCTTAAACTGTTCGTCAAGCTCAATATTAGAACCGTTTAAGGAGAGCTGGGCTCCAAGATTCCCTTGCATGTGAGGATACTGTAGTTAAGCAATATAAAGAGTTTTGGAAAAATGCAGAATTATAGTAATTTATGGGCCCGGGGGGATTTGAACCCTCGACTTAAAGGTTAAAAGCCTTCCACTCTAGCCAAACTGAGTTACGGACCCGCGTGAATAATATGTATGCAAAGTAATATATAAGTAAAATTGATTATATTATTGATTGCGATGGAAGAGGAGATTCATGTAAAGATGTATGGCAAGGAGTTCCATAAGGTCGAGTTTATGGAGATAAAATGCCCCATGTGCAACGGCAGAATAGATGAATTCGGGTTCTGCAACTGCGGTACCGGCGAATCATAATTATTCAAGCCACCTTCCTTGCTTTTAGAAGCTTGTCATATACTGTAGTAGAGTCTCCATTCACTTCTATTTTCTGAATTGCAGGATAGTTCTCAAGGTAATCAGGTATATTTTCCTTCAGCCTTTCCTCAAATGTAGGGACAAGCTCGTTCTGGTAAAAGACCCCTATAGGTATTTTCTCCTCCCATTCAAATGATCTGGCTATGGCTGCACCCATTTTCTGCGGCACTTCGTCAATGTTCTTCACTACGGGATCCATATCAAGGTTGTAGACGCGCTTCCTGTACCACTCGTTAGTGTTTATGTCATTGTAGCTCGGGCACGGCTGAAGTATGTCCACAAGAGCCATCCCCTTGTGCTGCATCGCCCTTTTTATCAGATCCTTGGTGCCATTCACATCATATGCAAAGGCCCTTGCTACGAATGTGTATCCCACGGATAGTGCAAGGGCTATTGGGTTTATAGGATCATTTATGTTAGGTTTTGGGAGTGATTTTGTCTTTTCGCCCCTGTGTAAGGTAGGGGATGCCTGCCCTTTAGTCAGGCCGTACACGCCGTTGTCATGGACAATCAGGGTCATGTCGATATTCCTCCTGCCGGCATTTACAAAATGGCCGGCACCTATCCCGAAGGTGTCCCCATCCCCTGCTTCTACAAGAACATTTAGTGATGGATTTGACAGCTTTATGCCTGCCGCAAATGCAAGAGCCCTCCCGTGGAGAGTATGCACACCGGATATTTTATGCCTGACAAAATGAGGACCCTTGCCTGAACAGCCTATTCCTGAGACCATGACAAGGTTTCTATAGTCCAGCTTCATCTCATCTATTAGAAGTTCCACTGACCTGAGTATCCCGAAGTCTCCACATGAGACGCACCAGTCATTGAATTCCTCAGCGTTATGCTCCACCATCCAGAATCACCCTTTTCTTCCTCTTCGCAACAACATCCTCTATGGCAGTTACGAGCTCATCAAGCAGTATCGGTCTGCCGGTCCATTTGAGTATCTGCGCATTCGGCATTATCCCTGTCTTTTCAGCAAGCACCTCTGCACCTTGAGCGTAATAGTTGCTCTCCAGCGCTATTATCATGCGCTTGTTTGCCAGTATCTTCTTCATGTAATTCTTCGGATATGGATTGAACATGCGGACCTGCACTACCTCTATGTTTATGCCTTTTTCCTTAAGTTCTTCCATTGCATCTAACGCCGCGCCTTTTGAAGCGCCCCAGAGAAGTACCACGTCTTGGGAATCGCCATATACGTTAACCATCGACTCCTCCATTATCTCCCTGTCGGCCGTCTCAAGCTTCTTAAGCCTCTTTTCATAAAGCGCAAGCCTGTTCAATGACTCTTCGGTTATGTGGCCTGATTCGTTGTGCTCGTCTCCGGTATAAAATATGCCTGCCTTCCCGAGGAATGCTCTTGGAGATATGCCGCTCTGCGTAACGACAAATCTCCTGTAGTCGTCGCCCCCTTCTGAGAGAAGTCCGCGCTCTATTGAGATCTTTGGACCGGAAAAGACCTTCGTGTCTAGGACAGAATAGGCATTTGCCAGACATTTTTCTATTATGTGTATGACAGGGGTCTGATATCTTTCTGCAAGATTCAGCCCGTATATCGCATCAAAGAATACCTCTTCGTGGTCTCCTGATGCTATCACTATCCTTGGGAATTCGCCATGTCCTACATTGAGTGCGAATTTAAGATCCGCCTGGCCGCTGCGCGTAGGAAGACCTGTTGCAGGAGCTCCCCTCATATAATAGGTCACCAGTACAGGGGCCTCATTCATTCCTGCCCAGCTTATTCCTTCGGACATTAACGAGAATCCGGGTCCGGAAGTGGCTGTCGCGGATCTTGCACCTGTAAGAGACGCACCCACTGCCATGTTTATGGCGGCGAGCTCGTCTTCCGATTGTACGACGACAATACCTCCGCTGTCCCCAGTATTTGTCTGCAGGACCTGATTTGCCTCTATGTAGGTACTCTCATCTGACGCAGGCGTTATCGGATAATAAGATTGGAAGCGTAGCCCCCCTGCCATCTTTCCCATCGCCGAGAGCGTGTTTCCGTCTATCTGGACGCGCGTATCGGTAAGGTTCAGCTCCTCCATGTTGTAATTGTTCTTTGCATACTTCATACCTGCTTCAGCAGCCAGGGTATTCATGTTGTAGAAGAGGTCATTCTTGCCAAATGACTCCTTTATTGCTGCTTTCAGGTACTCCTCCTTTAGGCCTAGCAGAGAGTATGATGCGCCTATTGCTATAGTATTCTTAGCCTTGCCCGCAACAGGAGGAGGTATCTTCATGCTGTTTATTACGGAATTTACATCTTCGACATAATTCACAGGTATGCATCTGACACCATTCTTAGTCAGATACTGGACCACATCGGCAACACTGGTGCCGAATCCTTTTGACTCGAGTTCGTTTACTGCCTTTTCCGTTATCTCGTTTTCCATCGATCTTACGGTCTCGGCCTTTACGATCTCGGAAGCCTTGTCATATATCAGAAAATCGGTAACGTCCATGAAGTGCTGGAATACAGTCTCTGCATCGAATGATGCGAGTATGTTTACCTTCTCTGATATGCTCCTGTATGGCTTGCTGCCCATCACTACGTTAAAGTAACTGTGCCTTCCTTTTATGTTTGAATAATACTCCCTGTTTCCGTATATGTAATATCCTGCCTTTGCGACTGCAGATCCGAATAGGTTGGCTGAGGTATCGACTCCGAGCCCCTGCGCACCTCCGATCATCCATGAAAGCTTCATAATATCCCAGCCGAATAGCATTTGGCCAAATCCATTTGTAGGCATATCTGGATTAAATGTTTATTAAGCATGCGTAACAAAAGTTTTCCTCTTAATAACATTTTCATTGAAGTTAGGAGCGTACTTATAATCTATTATATCTAGAAGATGCCTGTCCGTTGTCCTCCCGAGTCCGCGTGCAGCCTGATATAGGAGTCCTTTTATCAGGCCGTCCATCTCTCCAGGCGCAAACCTTACAGCATTCTCTAGATCTATCCTGTCCCTTATCTTCTTGCCTATGACAAGATTGCTTTCTTCATCTATGCATATGTTATATCCGCCGAAAGATCCCGGTATAAAATGGGCATAGCTCTTCTCTGGGATCCTTCCGTCTTTTACCATTGGCACAGGAGTCTCCCAGGAATTGAACAGCACCGGGACGACACCGATGTCGACCTTCATCTGGAGGAGTTCCTCGTGCGCAATCCCGTTGCCCCTGTTAAAGTTTGACGTATACTGCCTTGCGGTTTTGACCGCGTTGTGCAGAATCTCTGGCTGAATGCCAAGCTGGTCAGTGTATTTGAGTATTGACACAAGGAGATATCCCTCTGTAGACGGACCGGCTTCCACTGTTTTCTTATCAGATATGCCAAGCCTTCTGTAGAACACCCTGCTGCCTGAAGGGTCTTTGGTCTCGTAATTGGTGATGTCGTGCTGGAAGATCCTTAGCTCTCCTTCCCCATTGCTCGTTACGACGCTACTGACCTTCTGGCCATTCTTCCTTATCGTTTCCCACGGAAGACCGTGCTTCCATCCGTTTGAAGATAACTTCATCTGGAGGGCGGCTCCGACTGTTCCTGTAAACTCAAATAGACTGTCAAAATTAAACTTCCTGTATGCGAAAAGATCCTCATTTTGTAATACTGCAAGATTGTTTATTCCGCTCATGAGGTAGAAATCCTCTGAGCAAGCTCTCTCTTTTACATTTCCTGCAGCACGGGTCGTCTCCCAGTAGAAACGCTCGCCTCTGGATGCCCTTATTAATAGCTGCTTGTAGGCGTCACGGTCGCTCTTATCCATGCTCCTGAGAAGGCCTTCACCTTCCATCCTTCCTGCCAAGCGGCTTATATCATCAAGTGATACCGCGCCTATCCCATACTTTCTCGGAGCATCATCTCCAAGTTCGACTATTCTGGCAGTAATCCCCGCTTTATCAAGCTTATCCAGTCCTCTAGAGTAGACTCTATAAGTCTCCATTGCTTCAGCCCCACTGAAAAATAGCGGACGGTCCTTCCAAACCCTTCCGCTGCTTTGTTTATGATTAATCAGACAATAATATAAAACATATCTACACGGCCCAGTTAATTTTATAAATCAGGAAATGGAACCAGATAATTGGTAAAGATGGAGAAGGTAGAATGCGTGATAGACACAAGCGGCTCTGGAAATATAGTGATGTCTAGGTGTACTGCCGTATCTAAGATGAATGCCGCACTGCAGGAAGGCTATAGGATAGCGAGACTGGGGGAATTTACACGCGCCTTCAGGAATGATGACTCATTAAGGAGAAATATTGATAAGAACGAGAGCGTACTTGTCTCATTGGAAGGATCTGAAGAACTGTTTCCAAAGGGCATGTCCCCAACAGTCAAGAGACACGCCGCAGTCTCTTTCCACGAGATATTTACTGATGGTAGAATGCCAAACGTGGATAAAGACTATTTCTTAGGGCTTCCTGACAGTAGGAAGGCCTTTGTCTACAATGGACTTGGATCGGTAGGTGCGTGCAGATATGACAGTGATGACGGAAAAGGTTTGGTGATATACCCGAATGCGCTTCTTTATGTCTCAGTCATGATTGCCTGCGTAAGGGACAGGAAGGCAGATGCTGATGACAAAAACAGCAATGTTGCAAGGAGCATGAGGGACTGATTAGCTAATAGGGTAAACGACACTTGGTTTTGATTAATAGGCGAATATATGATACATGTAATGCAAGATACATTGACAGGCCGTCAGGACGTTGCAACCGGGCAAGAGATGAGAGATGTTGGATTTAAGGTGGACTTCCCAGTAATAAAGATATCTGAAAAGGCCGTCAACCATCTGATAATAAGAAGCGCCATACCTGAAGGATACGTCCAGGCAGGTATGGGCGCAGTAGTATTTTCATACGTCAATTACCCTGATTTCAGGCAGGAGCTGGCACGCGGCCCCATATGGATAAATCAGAGAGGTCTTGAAACAGCAGGATATAAGGAGATACTTGATGATTACTCTTTCGCTACTGTATCTAAGTCCAAATTCCATAA
>JAKAUU010000030.1 GCA_021817505.1 Microcaldota archaeon
TACAGATCGATGGCATATGCCAACGAGATGAAATCAGAGGCTGCTAACGATTCCAGGAGGAACATCATGCCTGTCGGGATAGCTTCGGAAAGCGGCAGGCCGACAAACAACATTATTGGCACAGTTTATCTGGACAGCGCAGATGGGACCACCGTGTTCCCGATTGAGAAAGGGCAACCGGAGGTGTTTTCAGAAAGGCATAGCTTCGCCATGCATCTTAGCGGCTATGTAAAAGTTACCGCGAAAGGAGGCAATGAACTGCTTCATGTCCAGAATATCCTAATGGCATCGAACCCCCAGAATGGTTATATTTATTATAAAAACAGCTCCAGAGTATACCAAGAACCTAAACTCTCCGACCTTTCAGCTTTGGAGAGAGGGGTAGAGGATACATTTGCCTCTGTGCGCATAGTTAACAAAATGGATGATGTCAGGGGCAAAGGGGCAGCCGGGATAACAAAACAGGAATACGGGTGGAAAGACCTGTATGAATACAAGGGCTACACCATAGGCACTCTCTTCCCGATGGATATGGGGATTGGCATAAAGCTGAGCGAACATGGGAACTACCTTACGATGGACTTTTACAATTTTAAGATTAAGGACGGAGTAATGAATACCGACCACTCCACGATCTTCGACAGCGTCAAGATGAAATTTAAAGGACTGGAGAAGGCGAGCTTTGATTTTGGAAAAAGCTTGCCGGCAAGCCTTATGATAACCGGAAGAGATGAGAATTCATATTTAATGGCAAAGAACCTGGAGGGCATCTTCAGCCTTTACGAGATGAAAGGGAACAGCGTTGAGCCCCTCCTTATGGACAAGAAGGCAGACTGGAGAGTTCCTGGCGGAGCATATAACGTAAAGGCAGTAAGCGCGGGAGGCAATTCGGTCAGGGTAGAGGATGTAAATCTGCTTTGCCATAAACGAGACTGAACATATCCAATCAGCAATGCAGCCAGATATGCTAAAGATATTAAAGAAAGGTGTAGCTGGCCTGTACTACCGAACCCTTTTAATATCACTACAGGGATATTGCTAGCAGATAGGTTTGGTGTAAGCATGCCGGTTAAACAGAGGGAGTATGGGGAAAGGCATTCGGGCCACGGTTCAGGTCCTAAGAGGGAGCATTCTGTGACTGTAGACAGCGTTGCCGCTCTTCCTGAGATAAATGCAATGATGAATATGGTGACGGTAGTCGGCAGGGAAGGAAGCGAGAGGCATTTTATCAGGCACAAAAATCAGAATCTGGTCGCAGGGGGCTTTGTAGAGAGCACAGCCACGGTGGATCCTAAGGTGTTTATAGATAAGAGCTCTACGGTTGAGGAAGAGGCAATAGTGACAGGAGATGCAAAATTGATAAATCATTCAAGAGTATATGGCAAAGCTACCGTAAAAGGCAGATCCACGATAAACAATTCAGAGGTCTTCGACGAGGTAGTCATAAGTGGAACTTCGCTTGTTAAAAATTCTTCAATATCTGGAAATTACACTTATAACAACACAAAAATAGAAAACAAGGTTAAGAGCGACAGGGCATGAAGTTCCAGATTAAATGCTACTGTCACAAACTTTGATATCCATAATTATTAATATATATTAATATCCAGGTCTAAGGGCCGTATTGCTGGAGGAGTGCATGGCTGTAGTGAAAATCGAATCATATAACGGTGAAAACAGCAATGAGCCAATCATTGCCATTCCTAGAAGTAGTTCTGTTAGGTTAAATAGCACTTCTGAACTCTCAAGGCTAGATACGAACATCATGTTTGCAACCATACTTGATAACGGGAACAAACGCCAGTTTGAGAGACATATAAACCAGTCTGCAGGCACCATAGGCGGTTTTGTTGAAAAGACAGCACATGCAGACAGCTCAGTCTATATCGATAGATGGTCAACTGTGGAAGACATGGCAATCATATCTGGCAACGCAAAGATAGTCTGTTCAAGGATACATGGAGCCGCAGAGATAGAAGGCAGTGTTCAGGTATACCGCTCGGACATATACGGCGGGGCAAAGGTATTCTGCAGTCACGAGATTCCAGGCAGCAGCATCACGGTCTCACATTCAAGCATATATGATGAAGCTACGATAATAGGACATGCACTTATAGACAAATCATATATATTCGGTTCTGTAGCGATAAAAGGAGAGTCCCTGATAAAATCATCCACAGTATCAGGAGACGGCTCATACAAGGATCTGAACATAAGAGAAACGCTTAAATCTGAAAAAGCCCCAAACTATTTTGAATATATGTCTAAAAAAAGGAATTAGCAATGGTATTGAATCATGGTGAATAATGATGCAAGGAAAAAACGAATCTAGAAAAGCGCTCCTTTCTGAGAAGGTAACTGATTTCAACATAAATACGAATTCGAAGGAATTTGTGGACAAGCTCTGGGGAATGGGCGGATTCTCTGCAAAGAAGGTCAGCGAAGGTGCACACATCCTTAGGGATATGATATCTGATGAAAGCTCTACCAACATACTTTCCTTCCCTGCCGACATAATGGCTACGGGACTGCGCGGAATAATCGTAGAGGCTGCAAGGAGGAAGTGGTTCGACCTTATGATAAGCACATGCGGTACGCTTGACCATGACATAGCAAGATCTTTCGGCAACTACTATCATGGGGCATTCGAGATGGATGACACCATGCTCCACAAACTCGATATACACAGGCTCGGAAACGTCCTTGTGCCTGTAGAGGACTATGGCATGCTTATAGAGGAGAAGATGGCCAAGTTCCTGAATGGACTGAATGCTGAAGGGATAACGGACATAACGACGCATGAATTCAACTGGAGGCTGGGCAAGTTTGTCAATAAGGAGAGCTCGCTTCTCTACTGGACATACAAAAACAACATACCTTTAGTGATACCAGGCATAACCGACGGTTCTGTAGGTTATCAGCTATGGCAGTTCTATCAGGAGCACAAGAAGTTCAGGATAAACCTCCTTGGGGACGAACAGCTGATGAGCGACACCATCTGGGATTCCAAGAAGGCAGGCGCGCTCTGCATAGGCGGAGGGATATCAAAGCATCATGCAATATGGTGGGCGCAGTTCCGTGGAGGATTCGATTATACAGTATATATAACGACTGCCCAGGAATACGATGGAAGCTTATCCGGTGCAAGAACCCGTGAGGCAATCTCATGGGGCAAGATAAAGGAGAAAGCGAAGCATGTAAATATAGACGGAGATGCAACGCTCATACTTCCGATAATAGCGTCTTCCTTGTCAGATATCAGATGAGCCTCTTAATTCCCATGACCTTCTGAAGCTTTCTTTAAAGCTCTTTGAATGCAAAGCAATCTTCGGGGCACCTTTTAGCGAATCGTCCTCCAAGTATGCGGTATTGGCGCGTACAACGACATTCTGTGCGTCAATTATCAGTCTGCCGTCTTCTGTTCCGGCATCGCATCTGATAGCTACAAATCCATCCCCTGGCCTGAGGACGGCTCTTTCAGGATACGGGAGATCAAGATAGACCTGCGCGCTAACTTTTGTCAGCGATCCGTCATTATGTATCCTGTGATGATCGGCTCCTTCAAGGCCCCTCTCAGCAACCCATATCCAGCCATTTGACAGCTCCTTACGGAATTCCTCATCGTGCTTGTACCTAAATGCTATATCCTTAACTACGGCGGGCCTGTATCCTTCAGGAACGTTTCTCCTTGCATCAAGTGCAATCATGTCAGAGTCGGATATGAATACGCGTGACGATTCCGGAAGCGCTTTGCTCTTTAATACATCCATGATACCAGAGTGGTTAAGATTTCCTGCTTTATAAGGTTAATCTGCAACCTATGCAGAATTATCTTCTAAGAGCAGTTGCAAGATGCTTGCTGACAGTATCCTCAGATTCTTTCACAAAAGCAGCTCTGGCTTTGTACGATGTGCCAGCAAGAAATCCATCAAGGACAAGTGCCTGGTACCCATATCCGGCGTCGTGCACCGCAGCTGCTACGATAAATGGCCCCTTTTTATGGAAAGACCTGTGCTCTCTCTGCAGACAGCGGTAAGCATCGAAATCCACTTCAGAGAAGGACAGATCGTCATCGATCTGATGGAAGCCCTTGCTTTTAAGCCCGATGCCTGCAGTCCAGACCCACCTGCTTTCATTCAGATAGGCTGCGAAAGCATCGTCATACATGTACTTGAATGTGATCTCATGAATAGTTGCAAGCCGGTATTTGTTTGGTATATGCGTATTGGCATCTGCGGCAGCTATTCTGTCATCAGAGACGATAATTTCAGGAGAAAGCTCCTGTTTTCCTTGTTTTAGTCCTATCATTATATCGGGATATAGTTGCATAATGGCCTTTAATAACCGGTGCAAGCGTTACGCTGGACCAGCAGAATGATAAAGAAAAGATGTTCTGGCAAATGCCAGAACCTGTTAAAAATAAAATCAGGCAGAAAGATTGAGCATTATCTGCACAGTGTCTGGAACTGGTATTCGCATGACCTGGCGCAGAGCCTGCTCATTTCCTTCTATCTCGACCAGCCTGTTGTGTATTCGCATCTCCCAGTGCTCATATGTATGGGAGCCATCGCTGCAAGGAGTCTTCCTTGTCGATATCTTAAGCCTCTTTGTAGGGAGAGGAACAGGTCCGTTGAACTTTATCCCCAGACCCTTGGCTATCTCTACTATCTGGCGCGATATCACGCCTGCGTCCTTCTTGCTTCTGCTTATTATTTTTATCCTTGCTACTGGCAACGAATCACTGCTTCTTTACTACGTCGAGTATTACTCCTGCCGCTACAGTCTGGCCCATGTCCCTTATTGCAAATCTGCCCAGTTGAGGGAATTCGCTGAACTTCTCAGCGCAGATAGGCTTTGAAGGCTTGACCTTTATTATTGCGACATCTCCATTCTTCAGGAACTCCGGGTTCTTCTGCATCGTCTGACCCGTCTTAGGATCCTTCTTCTCGACCAGCTCCACGAATGTGCAAGCTATCTGGGCCGTGTGTATATGGAAGACAGGCGTGTACCCTGTTGCTATGGCAGTAGGGTGGTTTATCACTACTATCTGGGCAGTGAACTCCTGCACCACTGAAGGTGGATTTGAAACAGGTCCTACCACGTCTCCTCTCCTTATATCCTTCTTATCAACGCCCTTTATGTTGAATCCTACGTTATCTCCAGGTTCTGCCTTCTGCAGTGCCTGCTGGTGCATCTCGATGCTCTTTACATCGGTCTTTACTCCTGCAGGCATTATTATTATCTGGTCTCCTGGCTTCATTACTCCTGTTTCGACTCTGCCTACCGGCACTGTTCCGAAACCCGATATGCTGTATACGTCCTGGATAGGGAGCCTGAGTGCCTTGTCCACAGGCTTGTTAGGGACCTGCAGTGCATCTAGCGCTTCCAGAAGTGTCGGACCTGAGTACCATGAAAGCTTGTCTGACTTTGAGCTAACGTTGTCTCCAGCCTGTGCCGAATAAGGAACAAATGGTATCTTGCTTATATCATATCCTACAGTCCTGAGAAGCTCTGAGACCTTTGCCTTTGCCTCTTCGTACTTTGCCTTGTCGTAACCTGCCGCGTCCATCTTGTTCAGACCTACTATCAGCTGGTTTATTCCAAGAACCTTTGCAAGGTATGCGTGCTCTCTCGTCTGTGCCTGAACTCCGTCAGGGCATGATACTACAAGCACTGCAGCGTCTGCCTGGCTTGCTCCTGTAATCATGTTCTTTACGAAGTCCTTGTGTCCAGGTGCGTCTATGACTGTGAAGTAGTACTTCGGAGTCTGGAACTCCCTGTGCATGATGTCTATTGTTATTCCTCTCTCACGCTCTTCCTTGAGCTGGTCCATAACGAATGCAAATTCGAAGGTAGGCCTGTTGTACTTGGCTACCTCTTCCTTGAGCTTCTTCATGTCCTGCTCCGTCACTGCCTTTGTATCAAACAAAAGTCTTCCTACAGATGTTGACTTTCCGTGGTCTATGTGACCTATGAAAATCAAATTCATGTGTGGTTTTTCTGCCATCATATTCACCTAAGCGTAATATCTAATTTGCCAATAATTCTTTACATGTTGCCTCGTGGAACGTCTGAAAACAGGATTCCATTAAAAGAGGAACTAAAGAAACCAAGTATAGTATGATAACTAAGATATTTAAATCTTTCCAATACTTTCCTCAACAAAAGAGACAGTATCATGCCTTTATCCTCTTTCTCGCGTTTATGGATGCTATCCTGTAAAAAGCATGCTTTTCCTCATCAATCGCAGGCCTTATAAGATGCATGAACTCCTTGACCGCTATCTCTTCCGTTTCCAGTGGCTTAACCCTTGAAAACGATACCCACTGATTCCCGGATACCTGCCTGAATGTATCTGCTGCAAGCCTATGCAGATATACTTGCTTTTGAACAGGCCACCCTTCAATAATTATCCCTTCGGGCACCGTCGCGCTTAAGTCCAGCATGCTGCCACCTCGCGTTCCTTTACATTTAAGGATTGCCATGACTATCGCAAATTCGCGTTTGTCTATTGCATAAATACCATCATGGTTGTTTTCAGGCGAACCTGATATGTCGCCTGCCTGCATGGGCAGAAGATATTCACCCACAATCTTTCTGGGACTCCCATGCCATAAAGTCAGCGTTTCTGTCATGAACATGATTCGGCATTCCAGATATTTAATGATTAGCGTATCACAACTGCCTCTACACATTTCTGAAGTATAGGGAATCATTAAATATCAAAAAACCGCATAATGGATTATGGAGAAGAAATTTAGAAATATCATTACGAGAATAGACAATGGGTCTGTGGCAGAGTTTTCCATAGGTGAAAATCAGTTTGCAAATGCCATAACTACGATGCCCGAATATACCCGTAATATTATCCACCCTTCATTTGAAAGTATGGCAAATGCCTATGCAGCTAAAGCAGAAGAGCATGCCAGGGACTTTGCAATGATAGATCGTAAATATGCGCATGAAGTCAGATCGGCAGGAATTGTGCCAAATACTGTTGGCATACCTGGCGCCATAGAGTCTGCGAACTTTTCACTCAGGAATTATGAGAGTCTGATCTGCAACGCATGCATCAATCCTCTTATTCTTGCCAAGGAGGTTATGAAGTTCAGGTATGATATGCTTGATGGTGAGGAAGGGCTTGTCAATGCCAACACGGTGATAAAAGAGGTAGAGAAAAGAGTAGTGGCTCATGCAAGCGGCTTTAACAAGTTTGCAGAAGAAATGATAAAAAAGATGGACAAGGCAAAAACTGCCGAAGAGACAAACAGGCTGTTGTCCACAGTATGTGAGTATGCAGGGACTGTTAGCGGAGAGATATACGGCATGCCTGACAGGAAGGATGGCATAATTGAATTTATCAATGCAATGAAAGCCAATGAGCTTCCTGAGAAAAGAGATTAGGCATGCCTTTGCTTTGCAAAATAAGAACATAGTGCAGATAGCCCTAGCCAGATTCGAACTGGCGTTACCGGGTTCAGAGCCCGATGTCCTTGACCACTAGACTATAGGGCTGCAAGACAGTGCTATTAAACGATTTGACTTTATATACTTTCTGATTAAAACTTATTTCATATAATTCTTGCCAATCAAACAAAGCGTGCAGATATGGGGATGTACATAAGAGAGCATGACCTTCTCAAGAATGAGATAAAAGACATGGTTATTGCTGACCTTGCATTGGCATTTGCATTCTCCGTAATATTTGCAGGAGGGATAGGCTCGAATATAGGGTCTCTGGTATACTTCTTCCCAATGGCCCTGATAGCGGTTTCATTCTCATTTATCCTTCATGAATACATGCACAAGAGAGTTGCACAGAGGTACGGGGCGATAGCCGCATTCAAGAGATCCGATATCGGCATACTGATAACTCTGGTCACATCCATGTTCGGCTTTCTCCTTGGGCTGCCAGGCGCAACTGTAATATACACAAGCACATTCACTAAAAAGGAGGAAGGGCTTGTCTCTCTGGCAGGACCGCTGACTAACTTTATAGTCTTTGCAACCTTCTTTGCGATCGGGCTTGCGGTGTTCGGTGCATCGTTCATACCACATATAGGCGACATATTCAACAGCAACCTGCTATCCTCATCGTATCTTGAGAATATAATTAACGTAACACTTTTAGTCAGTCTGATACTTGCATTCTTCAACATGCTCCCAATTTATCCTCTTGACGGGAGCAAAGTCTTCAGATGGAACAAGACGGTGTATGCAGTTACGGTGATCATGATATTCATTATTCTGGCATCGATAATCGGGATATCTGCGCTTCTGGCAAGCTTCGCCTTCATGCTGATAATAGCATTGCTATTCTCATTTGCATACGGGAACATAAGGTTGTTCTAGGGCAGTTCCTGGATCCAGAATGCCTATCTGTACTGTTATATTGCCTCTATGCCTGGCTTCAAAGGCGTAGAGGAACTGGCCTTCGATGATTTGGACACGTCTTCAAGCTCTGTGGAGATTCTGCAGCCGGTCTCCTTTTCTATATATCCCTTTGCATCGTTTATGACATCATACTGGTCCGCAGGATTTGTCTCTATCGTCCTGACGATATTGACGTGCTTTGCCATAGACGACGCAAATTCAATGCATTTCTGTATGTCGAACTTCAATGAATAAGTGTTCTCAAGCTCTCCGCTTTTTATCATATCAATGACACGTTTAGCGTTCTTGTCCTTTGCAAGCTCGTTGTTTAGTATATACTTGTATTCGCTAGCAACTATGTACTTTATCTCCTGCGGCTGCTTACCCTTCTTCCTGACAAGCTCTAGAACATGTTTGGAATCATCTATCATCCGGTCTACAAGCTCTTCCTCAGTCTCTATCTTGCTGCTTAACATGGATTCGTTAGCTGCAGGCCATTTCTCCTTTGCAACAAAGGTCTCGTTTTTCATCTTGTGCCAGAGCTCTTCCGAGAAGTGTGGCACAAGCGGTCCCAGAAGCAGCGCAAGCGTTGAGATGTATTCGGCTATGACTACCTGGTTGTTTCCCCCTCTGAGGAAGTATCGCTTCAGCTCTATCACAGAATCATACAACACGGAAGTTGACGCGGCCCTGAGCTCAAGCTTCTCCATCGCATCCGTTACTGCTATTACCTTCCCGTTAAGCTTCGAATATAGCCAATAATCTATGTGCTTCAGTTCCGAAGGCTCGTACAGGCTGATATTCCCAGCTATCGAATCTATGTATTCGAGGCGTTCCTTGATCCCGTTCGCGGCGTCGTTATTGTACTCGGAATCTCCGAAAAGGTCAGCGCTGCAAACGACCATGAACCTGGTCACATCGGCACCGTGCCTGCTGACAGCCTCCTTGACATCAACAGTATTTCCGAGGCTCTTGGACATCTTCTCCCCCTCTGAAAGAACGGTGCCGTTTATCGCTATCTGTTTAGGCCAGTATTTGCTCCCGAAGACTATCGCATGGTTGAAAATATACATGGTCAGATGGTTGAATATGAGCTCCGCTCCGGAGTGCCTTGAGGTGAACGCGTACCAGTAGTCAAAAGATTCCTTGCTCCTCTTTACCGTCTCATAAGGTATGCCTGTTGCCTTGGAAACGGCCTCTGCATCCCCCTTCCCAAGGTATACGTAATCAAAAAACTCGTGAGTAAGCTTCTCGCTGTCGACATCGGATATTATGTGCCAGATAGTATACAGCGATATGTATATCGTTGAATCTGAAAGCGGTTCTATTATCTTCGTGTTGTCAAGCGGGAACTTTGTCCCCAGTCCCTGGGCCCTTGCAACAGCCCTGAGGTTTATCCATTCCAGCGCCCCTTCAAAGGTCGGCCTTAGCTTCTCGGGAAGGATCCTGGTGTTTTTCAACGCTTCGCGTGCCTTCACCTTCCATTTTTCATCCCCGTAGTTAAGGAACCATTGGTCATCGACAATCTTAACTACTACTGAAAAGCTGCATCTGCATGTGGCATTGTTTGCTATCACATAGACGGCAAAGGCGTCCTTGCTTGCGATGAGGTCTTTCCACATGCGGTCACGCGCGTCCTTTACCTTAAGCCCTTTGTAATCCCCGACAAGCATCACCCCGCTTCTCAACTCCTCCTTATACTGTTTCTTTGTGGCTTCCTCTATGGCGTCCACGTTCGGATTCCCGGTGGCCGTCTCCACATCTATATATGCTACCGAAGGTATGTCCTTTCCTTTTGCAGGCCCTTCGAGCTCTATCACCTTTATCGGGTTTATATTGGCTGCGGCTTCCGATCCCTTCTTCCCAAGCTCAAGGAGTGCAGTGTAATCGAAAGGAGCATGCGCTGGAACGCTCATGACTATGCCTGTTCCAAAAGCTTCGTCCACGAAGAAGCCAGGCAAGGCGGGGATGCTCGCCCCTGTCTTGGGATTTATGTATCTCCCGTTTAGCAGATCCGCAGAATCTATCTCCGATATTACCTTGACGCCTGCCTGGTATGCAAGCTTGTCTGCCGCAGAGCTCGACAGACAGAGCCTTTCCCCGTTTACCTCGCATATTACGTACTGCGCCCCGTATTTTACAAATATATTCGTGACTCCGTGCAGCGTTTCAGGCCTGTAGGTCGCACAGACTATCTTATAATCCCTGTTCTCCGCCTGGAATTTTATCCCGAGCATCTCCTCTATCTCAGGTTCGGTGTCTCCCTTGGTATCGTGCATGCCCACGGCATTGTTCTCGTTAGGGCACCATCCGACAGGATGCTTCCCCTTGATAAGCAGGCCGTTGGCGTTGAGTATTGAGAACTGCCATTCGATGAACTTGCTGAATTTAGGATCTATGGAAACAAGCTGCCTGCGCCAGTCTATGCTTAGCCCGAGATCATGGAAGGCCTTCCTGAATACTTCTATGAAATATGATGCGAGATAGAGCGGATCCTCCATTTTTTCTATGTCTTCATCAGATATTCTGAACCTCTTGAGATCGTTTATCAGAAGCTGGTCCTTGTTCTTGATCCTTTTGGACTGTGCAAGTACTGGAGTTCCTGTAACGTGGTAGCCCATTGGGAAAAGGACGTTGAAGCCGCGCATTCGCTTGTATCTTGCAAGCACGTCGGCAGTACCGTATGTCCTTACGTGTCCCATGTGCGGCGGACCGTTGGTATATGGGAAAGCGGATGACACCAAGTAGGACTGCCTCTGGTCAGGCTCAGGTTCAAATACGTTGTTGTCAGCCCACTCTCTCTGCCACTTTCTTTCTATGTCATCCAGATCCATACTCTAAGCACCGAATGTTTAACGTTCATTGATAAAAGATATAAGCGTTTAGTCTAATCGCCTGTTTCTATGCTTTTGAACAATCGTGAGTAGAAACGATTGGTCTCAGAGACGAAGTATCTATCCAGGTTATCCCTGTTTTTAATAAATATGGAACTGTCTTTGGCAGTGACTATCTTGGAAGCGGCTGATGCGAGGTTCTTCTCATTCGAAACAGTGCACATCTCCTTAACCTCTTCAGGTATCGGCGAATATGAAGGCAGGAGCACAGGGACGTTTAGGGCTATCGATTCAAGGCATATTATGCTGAGCCCCTCTCGCTCTGACATGTTAAGAAGCATTGATGAGGACTTTATTAATGAATATAGATCCTTTTTATCCTTGTAGAAATCCCTGAACTCCACGATTTTATCAAGTTTCATGGATTTGGACATCGCCATCAGCTTTTCCTTCTCAGGCCCGCTCCCAAGCACTATGCCTCTTATCCCGTTAGTTTTTTTGTTTGCATCCTTTATTACCTTTAGGAACCTGTCTATCCGCTTTTCCTTGACCATGCGTCCTGAGAAGACGACGGTTCTGCTTCTCTTTCCGCTCCCGCGTATGCCTCTGAAATCTCTCTTGTCTATGACGGGGGCGAATATGCTTATCTTTTCAGAATTTATGCCTGCATCGATCATCTTTCCCTTTGTAGTGCTGCTTATTGTAACGTAAGCGTCAGCCCCTTTTATGGCCGAATCTGCAAAAACACTCGCAAGAGTTCCTGTTCCTCCTATATACTCCTTCCAATAACTTTTATCCCAGTACTCTGCAACTGCCATGATGAGCTTTGCGCCTCTGCTTCTGCAGTAGAGTTTTACAAGCGGTAGATGAAGCATCGGAAAATAGTCCGCTATCACAACGTCAAAATCATATCCGAACAGCTTTGATACAGATGAATTGAATAACGCAGCCTCTCTTACGGAACGTCTGCCATGCCGATATATCTTCTCCTGATTGGTACTGTGGGTTGCGTGATAGTGCACTCCCTTATGCACAAACTCATCCTTCATGCCAGGCCATTTCGTGGTGAAGAAATGTACATCGTGCTTTTTTGCAAGCTCGACAGCGGCATTATAATGCATCGCCTCTATTCCGCCGACATGCCAGGGATAAGGTACGTCATAGACTATGGCAATCTTCATTTAGCCGCCTCCTTATTCTCCACGAAGTACTCTCCAAGGAACATATACCTTGTTTTTGTCTTCTTCATCGTCAGAAGTGCGTCTTCAGGAGCTGCGACAATCGGCGATCCGTGTATGTTGAAGCTGGTATTCAGTACGACTCCGAAGCCCGTCTTTCCCTTCACTGCCTTTATCAGTGAGAGATAATCGGGATTTTCCTCTCCGACCATCTGCGGTCTTGCAGTAAGGTCAACATGGACCACTGATTTCATTATCTCTTTCTTATCCTTTTTTATCGCATATGCCATGGTCATGAAGCGGTCGTGCCCTTTCACGTCCTCGAGGAGCTCTTCAGCATCGCTTCTGAGAATCGAAGGGGCAAAAGGCTGGTACCATTCCCTCTGCTTCACGAAGGTATTCAGTTTGTCCTTGACGGTATCGGAGCCTGCGTTTGCAAGTATGCTTCTGTCCCCAAGAGCCCTTGGGCCGTATTCCATCCTTCCGTTGAACCAGAATATGTATTCATCATTATCTATCAGTTCTGCCCCATGGCCGAATCTATCACCGTCTATTTCATACGAGAGATTAGTCTCCTGTTTAAGGGCCTGAAGAACCCTATCCTCATTATATGAATTCCCCAGATATGCGTTTTCGAATTCGTATGTGTGTGTTCCTTTTAATTGATAATCGGCATACATGGCAGCCCCTAAGGCTATCCCGCCATCCCCCATATGCGGAAATATATACCACTTTTTCAAAGAGTCTATGCCCCTTATCTGCATGTTTGCCTTTACGTTGGACATTATCCCTCCTGAGAACAGAACCGTGTCTATTCCAAAATTGGCTATGGCATTCTCGACAAGTGTCTTCTCTATCCTTTCCATCAACTGCTGTGCCATATATGCAAACTGCTCCCTTGGCATTGTCCATAGAAGCCTGTCTAAAACCTTATACTGCTTCACCGGGCCATACTTTGCCTTTATCTGCAATCCTTCAACCTTATAGAGGTCCTTAAGCTTATTCTCTTCAAATGCAAATGGGAAGGAGTAATCGGCCATTGCCATTACCTTGCCTTCATCCTCAAGTTCGCGCATTCCTACAAGGTTGGTCACCTGCTCATAGAATATGCCTATGGAGTCCCTTGCAGGTATTGCTACTTTGCGCTCCAGCTTGCCGTTCTCAAGTATGGATATGCTGCCAGAAAGGCCGTCACCGAGTCCGTCAAGCGTTATCACGATTGCGCGGTCCGTCCCTGATGTGAATGCAGCAGTAGCCGCGTGCGCAGCGTGGTGGTCTACAGAGACAAGGGCAAATTTGCTGAAGCCTATGTGCCTAAGCTCCCTGCTTATCATGGCCTTGCTTGCAGAATCGCACATGGGCAGTACGCCTACGGTGGTAGTGGCATACTTGTAGTAATGCATCAGTCTTTCCATCCTTGGCTTCAGCATCTTCCTTCTGCGGAATTTATAGTAAGCCTCTTTCTGCCCTGGAAATACCCTTGAGATGGTCTTTGTAAGTTCGGTTGTAGGAAAAGCTATTCTTTCAACATCAGAGGGTTTTATCCCTGCAAATTCAAGCGCATTGCTTATTGCGTTGTAAGGGAATTTTATCTCGAGCTTTCTCTTTGTATAGCGCTCTTCATTAGCTGCGAAGAGTATCTTTCCGTCTTCAATAAGGGCAGCTCCGGAGTCATGCCCATCCCATATTCCTAAAGTATATGCCAAAAATACACCGTAGCAAGATATACTATATTACTGCTTCTTTTATATCCCCTACTATTGTCTGGTAAGCCTCGCATGCCGTCCAGGAGTCAGGTTCCTTGCCATCCTTTATGCTCTCTCTTATCTCATTCGCTTCAGGGCTTGACCATATCTTGCTGAGATCATAGCCCGTATCACGTATGTTCCCTATCTTCTTGTCCCACATTATTGAAGGGAAGACATTGCCGTAGCTGTCAAGAAACAAGGAGACGTCCATGCTCCTGCTCTTCATTGGAGATTTGCCTGTTGTCACATAACTGACAAGCTTTCTGAGGAATATCCCCTCTATTATCGGTATCATTCCAAACTCCATTCTCCTCTTCTTTATCAGCATCTCTACCTCCTTCGCAACTACTGCACGGTCGGCAGCTATCTGCATGTCGGCATTTCCGTAATACATTCCAGAAAGCTGGCCTACGTTCACGTGGAAATTGTTGGCAGTGGCCCAAGGCAGTTCCTTCATGACATCGGTAATCGTCTCTTCAAGATGGCCCTGGTTAAGCCTTGACATAGTATATCCAAATACGAAGAATAGGTTCTTGTGCTCTTTCTGCAGCTCCTTCAGCCTTTTTGCCATTGCCATAACCCTGTCGAAGTTCCCAGGTACTCCCCTTATTTTATCATGCAGCTCCCTGTTCCCGTCAAGGCTCAGCGTTATCGATATTTTCGGGATTCCGAGCGCCAGTATCTGCTTTAGCTTCGAGACAAGCATCTCCTGGTTGCATAATGAGTTTGTAGGCATGGTAAGCAGGAAGAGGCCTTTGGAGTTCTCGCTAAATGACCTTACTATTTCGACTATGTCACCGTTCAGGAACGGTTCTCCCCCAGTTATCTCAAGCCATTTAAAGTAGTTATTTTTCTTGGCAAACTCCTTAACTTCATCCGTGCTGAGTTCGTTGACAGGCTTGCGCTGCCATATGTTGCACGTAAGGCATCTTGATTGGCATCTGTAGGTTATTGCAAAGGTCATCTTGTAAGGCTTATCGAGCTCCGTGAAGTTGCTCTTCAGCGCATCGAGACCCAGGCTCATGAGCTTCATGCTTTTCATATACATACCATTGAAAATTCAGATTATTATATTTTATGATATCTCAGGCTATCTTCTTACGTTCTCCTTGAGGAACTGCTCCCTGTTGCTCATGAACAGATCCTTCATCTTTACCGAGTGTTTGCACGGATTCCCCCTGAAGTGTGCATCATTGCATGTGCAGCTGCTCCATGGTATCATATTGTTCCTGTTGCCTGAGATTGCAACACCTACTCTGAAGTAGGTATTTTCCCTGTTCTCGCTTTTCACATAACCGTAAAGCTTATATGACCCTGGAAGTTTTCCGTCCCCTATGGTAAGTATCATGACGCTTTTATCGCTGCTGACGAGCCTGAATTCCATCCCTTCCAATTGACTCTGGGCACATGTATACGGGCGGAACTGTGCCGCTGAAGCTCTTTCACGCATATAAATACCTGGGTAAGTCTCAAATCTCCTGATATATTAGGCTTCCTTATCAGCCATAACTCATCGAGAAGGCGCTTATGCCGTATCCGCATGTGGATTCATAGTCTACTGCAAACTGGTAAGCTCCTGGAGTCAGGGTGAAGCTTCCGGAATAGGCCTGTCCGTTGTTAGCAGACCATGCTCCGGAAGGCAGCACAGGATTCCATATGCTGCTGCCTTGTGGCCTATAAAAAGCCTGAACCGCTCCGTTAACATATGTGTTTATCGTGTATGTACCGGTAAGTGTCATGTTTGCGGTTGCAGTATATCCTGCATCTGGAGCGCCGCACGTTGCATAATCATTCAATCCGTTAAAAGGCACCGGGAACGGAACCGCATTCATCAGCAGTATCTGATTGTTAGCAACCGCACTTGAATGATATGCCCATCCGGTGAATCCTGGAAGTCCGTTTGGATTGTTCCTTGAAGTAGGTATCCCATACCACCCTGAGAGGTCCGACGTGTATACATTTACTCCCTGCGGAAGGAGAGGGCTGCCGGTAACAGACGAATATGAAACAGGGTCTGTGCTTGTGCTCTGAGGTATCCACTCAGTAACATTCCAGAAGACACTCTGCTCCGGGGCTGCACCAAAGCCAAAGGCCTGCCACGCATCAGATACTGCAGTTGGTGAAGAACTCCCCGATCCCGAGTATCCTGTTATGGGTGCATAAGTCAGATTATAAGCTGTTCCATTATTGCCGTTCCCGCTGTAGTCATTAGCATTCCCGTCCAGCGGCCACCATGCAACTAGGCTGTTTCCGACCAGCGGAGCCCCTCCCATCCCCTTCGAATAAAGTTCCGTGACCTGGCTGCTGCTAAGGTTTGAATCATACAGCTGTATGTCTATCATACTTCCGTTGAATGAGTATTGTGTCCCTCCAGAGACACTGTTGCTACCGATGTAAATTGGCAGAAGCTGCCCTGGATTGAGCCCTTTTCCTGCATTCCCGGATGCAATCACATGGCTGTTAAGGTAGACGCTTGCTGTCCCAGTAGTGCTATTGTATTCGGCAGTTACGAATTCCCATGTCTTTGTAGGCAGGTTGCTGAATCCGTTGATCCCGTTAGGCCATTTTAATACATGGTTGCAGCATGGGGCTATGGAGAGCATGTAATTTTGGTTACCATTGCTCAACTCTGAGAAGAGAAGATCAAATCCTGCATTGTTATTGTTGCTGGAGCTGTTTGCTATTGTTTCTCCATTGGTAACGTAAGGACTTCCATATACCCACGCGGAGAATGTAAACGATCCTGTTCTTGCAACAGGTGTTGCGTTCAGCTGCTGCGTTATTATCATGCTGCTTACGCTTGGATTAAATACTGCAGACTGGCTAGGCCCGTACTCGAGAGGCATATCTGAAAGATACAGGTGTGGCATGGTGGTATTCATGCACTCCTGATAGTTGCTGCATCCAAGTATGCCTGGAATCGGGAAGGTTGGCTGAGCTGAAGGCACAATAAGCGCACTGTCCCTGTTGTAATTTACCGGATAGCCATAGCTTACAGAGTGTGCAGTGCCATTGTGCCCATTAACAATGTGATCAGTGCTTCCGATAACGTAAGAGTAGTACCCGTTTCCACTTGAATCTGCAGTATTGTTATCAAGCTGCAGCCAAATAGCTATGCTGTTCGAAGATGCTATCGGCACTCCCCCAATGCCATCTTGGTATTCGCTATATGCCTGCTGTGTCGTAAGAATACTTTTATACAACTGTACGTTTGCAAGTGCCATTTTTGTGTAATAATCCGTATTCCCAAGCTGGGCTCCTATTATCCAATCGCTCCCCGAAGATTGCGGATTTGTTAATGAAGTGAAGAGCTGAGAGTTCCCATTGTAAAATACCCTTATTGAAGTTCTGTTAAGCGAAAATCCTATAAAACTCCATTTATACATTGGGACTTTGAAGTAACTTGTATATTTTTTATTTCCATTCCAGACTACAATGTTGCCATTAGAAAGGCTTATGTTATAGAAGCCGTAGTTGGAAGAAGATCCGTCGAATTCTGCTATTGGGGAGAAGGAGCTGTTCTCCATCGGATATACCCATTCGAAGTTTGTCATGTTGGCAGCATTTAACAGATTGCCAGTTATATACGAATTACTATCTAGATATGCCACTCTTCGGTTATATCCTGAAAATGTAAATATCCCATATATGGAGCTGTTTGCCAAGTTTCCTGATGCCCTATCCAGGTATGATGGAGCGTAAGGAGATGCAAAATAATAACCATCCATAATGGCTTTCCTGAGGCCACTTATATTAAGCACAGATAACGACGGCCCGTAAAGAAGAGCGGAATCGCCTGTAATTAGGCTATTTTGTATATAACCGGATGATTTTTGGAAATTTAGATACGGGACGTAATCCGGAGCGCTTGCTGAAGGGGATGAATATGAAATTATGCCTCCGAAACTGCTTCCATTACAGTTTATACTGTTTGCAGAATCTACTGTGAATATTATCTGGGAGCTTATCAAAGAGTTGGAACTAGGGCATATCGTATTGCTGCCATAATTAAGTATGGTCCCGTATGAGAATAGGTTAGTTGTTCCGTTTATGGCCTGTGCCTCCCCTATAGGCGTTATAAGACCAGATATGTTTGCAAAATGAATATATCTGATAATGCCTTCCTGAGCATAAAGCAAATCCGGAGTGTTGTTCAGAGGTACGGTGGCGTTTATAGGGAAAGTATAGGCATATATAGTACCACTCTGATTGAACTTAAGGTACTCGGTGTATCTGACAGATATGCTGTATGAGCTTGTTTGATATATTTGGGGTCTGGTCTGCGATATGATGACATTCGATACGCCTAAAGGAGGGCTTCCCTCTATAGACGCATTGTAATAGAACAAATCCAGGTAATAATTCTTGAAAAACTGCGGGGCAACATAGTTATTGCCCGTTCCGAATAAATTATACGTTAGGTATCCTTGTTCGTTAGGAACGGTGCCGTTCATCATTATTTGTGCAAGATATGCTGAAGAGTTGGTTATCAAATCAGTAAATCTGACTGCACTTAAAACTGGAGAATAGTGATAATTGGTCATGTTTTCATAGCTTGCAAGAGCAAAAATCGACGCGTTTAATGAAGCTGCTGCAAACTGATGGCTGCTGCTATAGACAAAAGATGCGTAATTGCTTACGCCTTTTTGCTGCGAGTATGCCTGTGATAGGCCGTTATAGCCATTAGTAAGCGTTACGAATATTATCAGTTCTGCCAGCATAAGTATGAATAATACCAATACGCTTATGGTCATGAGCTGTGCTTTCATAAACAATCATCTACTTCCAACTATAAACACCTGCAGAGTATGCAACACTGAAAGGATTTTGAGATGCATAGTATTCTCCGACTCCAACGGATCCGAATAGCCAGTTCACATCTGCCATGACTGGCGACCTGGCAATGCTTATGGAATATGAGCTTGAATATCCTGGAGATATGAAACCAGAATAAGCCGCAGTTACGACATATGGAAATCCAGTGTTCCCATTGCCGCTGTAGTCGTTTGCATCGCCTGCCAGCGGCCACCATCCGACAAGTCCGTTAGATTGAATTGGAGAGGCAGTAATTCCCTGGTCATATAATGTTTTTATCTGTGCTTGGGTAAGCACTGTGCTATATATCTGCAGGTCGGCCATCTCCAAAGCAGAATAGCCGGGTTTAGCGCTGTTGGAGTAGTTCTCTCCGGAGCCAAGTATCAGTGCGCCAGTACCTGCAGCTGCAGGCCCGTTTGCAGCGGTTATACTGGCGGGATTCTGCACACCGTTGAGATAATAATACGCTTTCTGGCCAGGATAATCGTAAGTAAAGCATGCAAATACCCAGTTGTCAAGCATGCTGTTGAAGGTTACTGAATTTGCCTGCCCTGACGCGATATTCGCACCCGAAGGATTCCATACGGTGAATGATGGATGTATCTTCCCCCCATGGGTTCCAAACTGGTCCAGAGTGTATTCCCATGCGTTGCCATTGCTTGGCGCACCCTTTCCTTTTATCAGAGCTCCATTATACTCCGATAGGGAGGTTATCATATACCATGTGCATAGTGACATCTGTCCCGAAGAACCTGCTTCGGGGCTTAAAGAGGTGCTGTTTCCAGCGTTAACATAGCTTTTATTGGTATTGAAATTCATCACATAAGGGAACATGACATTCTTTATGGGAGGATATGTTGGTGATATGTTTGAAAATATTATAGATGCATTCTGGGCAGGATTTACTGATATTAACAGGTTGTCTGCGCAGCTTGATAGATAATTGGCATAAAATGATATCATGTTGGAAAGGAGGGATTTGCCAGAATTGCCAGGGCACGTGCCAAATACCAAAATCCTATGCTCTGTTGCCACATAAAGTTTGCCATAGGCAAGCATCATATACGGAGAAAACGGCCCGGAATATGGTATGTGCGTGATCCACTTAATATTTCCGTTATATGGATTCTGGTCCACTAAATAATCATTAGACCACAACGTATACAGATTGCCATCTGAGGCTATAGGTTGCGCATCAGCGGGAGCATTTCCGACGTAAGCAGGCATCCGCACGGTCCAAGAACCGGATTCCACAAACCCGTTTGCGGAAACATAGTTGGATGTGGATTGGGAAAACAGAGTATTGTTATATATAGATATGCTGGCTACCAATTGAGCGTCTGCCGCATAAGGCATTCCATTGAATGATGCTACCCGTGTTATTGGATATGGATATGCTTTGCTATACAGATTTATCGGGACGCCGGAATTGCTAAAGGAATATGCGACTATTGTGTTTCCTATCCCTGCCGCAATAGTTCCAGATACCATTGCGATGGAATTTACCTCGCCTACTGTATTTATTGACCATGCTTCAGTGCCGTTATTAGAATAAAAACCAAATATCCCTGTCTCAGCCGAGTTTCCAGCAGTGTATACGGGAACGAGGATCATGCTTCCGTAACCCACCATAGGCGCAGATACTATGCTCGAAGATGAAGGCAGTGCATTCCTGTTAATCCACCCGCTTGTTGAAACCAGAGTGGTGTTTGAAGCGTAGATCAGAGCACCGCCATATACCAGATCTGATGAAATCTCAGAAGGACTTTGACTCTGGTAGGTGCCTGCGGACAGTAATGGAGTTATGCTACTCTGAAGATATGTTTGGATTCCAATCAAAGCGCTGTGTGGAGCCACAGGACCGCTTGTGATATAGTATAAACGGCCATCTCCGGAAATAAGATTGATTCTGGATATAGGCTCGCTTGAGTTGATAACCGCAAGCAAACTGTCTGTATTCGGGCCATCGTTGTTGCTCGCGTAGCCGGCACTGGACTGATAAGCCTGGGGCCAGGTCTGGTTCTGTGCAGCATACTGCGCATTCATCTGCCCTGCAAGGGGAGAAGCCGTAAAGTTTCCCAGATTAGTATTGGAAAGGATAGATACAAGAGCGCTTATCGATGAAAAACCCTGGTTGTACTGGTTGGTAGGAGTATAATGGAAATAAAGCAGTATTGATATGGCAATTCCTGCTACCATAATTGCAAAAACGGCATCTATTGTGAATACCACTCCCTTCATAACTAACCCTTTTCGCTGCAGTCTCGGGCATATACCCTACTTTGCAGCTATCTTCAATTAAATTAAATTCTTTTGACAATTTAAATATGTATCTGTGGTCAAAGCAGGATCCGATAAGTTAATCGGATGCGGCGCAACTAAATCTTTTTAAGCTGTGCCGACCACTATAGATTGCGTTGCGATGGTAAGGGCCCAACTTTCGATAGATTTCATAATAGTATTCTCGTTCGTGCTAATCATATTCGTGCTTATTTTCGGGTTAGTAGCCACGCAGCGAATACAGACCTCGCAACAGCAGGATTATGCGCAGCTGCAGGTTGTAGCCCAGTCCATTGCACAGGACATAAATACAGCGGCAAGTTCCGGCAGCGGATACTCCCAGAACCTGAGCCTGCCTTCAGGAACAGGATTAGTAAATTATAACATTTCCATAACCTCATCCGGAACCGTGGTGGTCTATGACAATTCTACCGGAAGATACGTCTATGCGTATGCGTACGCACCGGTGGGCAGAGTTATCTCTTCGCAGAGTTACGTCTCTGCCAATTCTCCGCATACATATATGCTCCCGGTAGCAAGCGGCACCATATACCTGCAGAATTCTGATGGGAACATATGCATAGATTATGTGTGCAATACCACCACTTCACAGTCTTCTGGATTTACGGTATATACGAAGCTAACGCATGTTGCACAGATGAATGGACAGAACAGTTATGCATATATGCAGAACTCGGTAAGCCTGCTCGCTCCGTTTAATGCAAATGCGATAACCATGTCCGCATGGGTGTACATAAACGAATTTCCTACAAACTCCATGATAATGCCTGTTGTCAATTATGGAACTTCACAGCAGGGAAGCTATTGTTTCGGGCCGAGGATATACGTATTGTCAAACAGCATATATGGAGGATTCCAGAACATAAATCGCGGCTCTTCAGAAGCATCTCTTCCCATAAAAAGCAAAACATGGTACTTTGTAGCATTCACATATTCGAAGAGCTCTAACCAGATTACGCTGTATGTGAACGGCAGGGAGACTATTGTCAATGCAGTTGTCCCTTTGGATCCTGCAGGAGATATATACAACCTGGTCTTTGGCACAACCGACTATACCTATAATAGCGGACAGGGAGTATGTGAAAGTTCCGATCCGCTGAACGGCTCCATGGCCAATGTGCAGATATACAGCTCTGCCCTTAGCTCAAACCAGATATACGGCATTAAAAGCGGCGGGATAAACGGCGGCCCTGCAATAAGCCAGAACCTGTCAGGATGGTGGCCGCTGAACGGTAATGCGAACGATTACTCGGGAAACCTGAATAATGGAAGGGCTAGCGCGGTGCTTTATCCGGCAGTTGCGCAGATAAATGCCAATGTGACGAACACTACGCTCTCTCCGGTCAAAGGGGATCTTGTCGGCTTTTCATCAACGCTTGGGACATTTCAGGGAGGCGTTTCGTCAACATATAATATAACGAATAATAACGGGGTTGCAAGCGCCTTCCTCATGCAGACAAACAATACAGGATATGCAACGGTAAAGGTGACTCCTTTCGAGGGAAACGTTTATACTGCAAAGAACCTGTCAGGATGGTGGCCGCTGAATGGGAATCAGGGAAACGTGCTTTTCAACCTCGCAAACAACACAGATGCCGGTTATCTGGAAAACGGATACTGGAATAACGTCAACTATGCAGGACTGTTTTCGGGATATGGTGGTTACGTAAGCGTCCCTAATTCGTCAAAAACAGAGTTATATAATGGACCACTTACACTTTCCTTTTGGATAAGCCCTTCGCAGGCCAACAAACTGGAATCAGTTGTATTTAAGCCAGATGAATATATCGCATGCGTTGGAAACGGCCGCATACGGTTAGACGATGGAAGTGACCATGGAGTCAATATCAATTATAACCTTACCAACAACAAATGGTATAATATAGTGTTCACAGTATCTTCGACCAAAATAATAAACGTCTCGGTAAATGGAGAATGGGTAGGTTCTGTTGTAAATAATCAGTGGGCAGCGTCTGCAAATGTCCTGAATATGGCCATTGGATCGGAACAGAGCTACTCGGCAGGAAGCTGCTCAGGTGCAGGTTCTTTCGATGGAAAGATAGCTAACGTGCAATTATATTCATATAGCATAAGTCCTGATAACATACAGCTATTGTATTCGGAAGGAATTGGAGGGTCTCCGATACCCAATAGCAACAATGTTGGATGGTGGCCGCTGAACGGGAATACCAATGATTACAGCGGAAACGGTAATAATGGATTTGGAATAGGAAGTTTTAGTTTTGCTTCTCCAAACCAGAATATGTCCTATGTTGGAAATACGCACACTTTCGTCACAACCCAGTTTTTTGGAGGAGTACTTGGCAAATGGTCTAATATTACGGTAAATACAATAAACAACTACCAGAACATACTAAACACAGGATCATTTACCATAACTGCATGGGTAAACCTGAACCAAACAGGAAATTACACCCTGGCAGGAGATTATAAGCCAGGTAGCAACTCTGGTTTTATGTTTAGCGCGTGTGGTACTGCTTACTCTGGAACTAGTAGCCCTCCTCCTCATGCTGTGCTGATAGTGGCAGGACAGAAGGTGCTAATGCCGTATGTAAATTCCACTGTAGGGAGCGGCTCGGTCCATAGCGGATACTTGTGTTTCCCGCCAAGCACATGGGAGATGATATCTGCTGAATATAACGGCAGCACAGGCGTAGCAACAGTATACCTAAACAACGAAGTCTATGCCACCAACACTTTAAGCCCAAGACTCGATCTTTCGCCATCGGAGATATTCAACATTGGTGGGATAGGCACGAATTTATTTGCAGGCCAGTATAGAGGATATATTTCCAATGTGCAGCTATACAGCAGTACGCTGTCCAGCGCAGATATCAACACATTGTATAAATCTGGCTTTTATGGCATGCCTCGTCCTAACGATGGGATTGTCGCATGGTGGCCGCTGAACGGGAATGCGAATGATTATAGCGGAAACGGGAATAACGGTTACAGTCATGGCACAGCATACACATACCTGCTGATACCGTCCCCGGTGCCTGGATTGGACAATTATGGCATTTCATCGATAAATTCGGGAAATACTGCGATAATGACTCCTATAAGCTATCAACATTTCAGCATAGCTTCGTGGGTCTATCTCTCACAGCCAGTATCCAACTCTGGAATATATCTTGGTACTCGTTTCTTAGGTTCAGGGTATGGGCTCTTTAGAAGTTCCTCAGAACATGGATTTTTAGTTGGCACTGGCAGTGCTGTTTCAAAGAACATTACGATGTTTCCAATAGACAAATGGACATATGTAGTGGGGACATTTGACGGGAAGAATATAAGTTATTATGTAGACGGGACACTTGCTGCAAAGGGCACATCATCAGCTTCAGGCATGTCTTCAAACCCATTAATTGTAGGTCCTAACCTTGCAGGAAGTGTAGCCAACATAGAGTACTACAATACCTCCCTGACGCCAGGGCAGGTTTATCAGCTTTATGTCAATCAGCTTCCTGCTACGTATACTGAACAGATACCTTTGAGTTGGGGAACATGAAGCTGCAATTCTGGTCTATGGACATGATTTTTGCAATTGTCATATTTTCAATAGCGATATTGCTGCTAACATACGCATGGTTCAGCATATCGCAGCAGTTCTCCATAACGTATACGAATACACTGAGCAATATGCAGACAAATGCACAGCAGCTCAGTAACCGCTTGGTTACGACAGGAAGTCCTGCAAGCTGGTACTATTCGATGGATCCGTCAAATCTTTCGACATGGACGAATATGAGCATAGGTTTTGCAGAAATAAACGGAAGTGCCCTATCAAGCGCAAAGATAGCAAAACTTGAAGCAGCATCGCAGGTCAACTACCAGGCGTCCAAGCAGCTTCTCGGGGTTAACTACAATTACTATATACAAATATACTCTCCACAATTATACAATTACACAATCGGGCTGAATCCCTCATTGTACAATGCGACCACAGTAGTCGTATCGAGCACTCCAATAATCATGGATAACGGTGTGCCTGCAACTCTCAAGGTGATTCTTTGGACTGCCAATCAGGGAGTCTCCGTATCTACAATAACAATCTATACTACAGAGCCTACGACCATCTAGTTTGTAGCATCCTGATAGGTGCCGTTCCCATAGCGGCGACAATTGATAATAAAAATAGATATCTCAACACGGGATAAAATAAATTAAGCGGCAGGATTGGCATGCAGCCACGGATCCTGCCGCCTTTTAATGATAAACCTTCAGGGTATTACGCATGCTCCTTTGCGAAATCCCCTATTATCGGCATGACTATATCCTTTCCCTCAGATGCCTGGTATCCAACATATATTCCATATATCCATAGGATTATGGTCACAATGAACATGAATGGTATGAAGGATAACCATCCTAGTATCGTGATCACTATACCAAGAAGTATGGCCTGCAGGGCATGGAACTTTAGGTATTCGTCGCTCTTCTTGCTTGTGAAGAGATATACTATTATCCCGGATAGCCATAGGAAGAAGTATGTCCCTATGCACATTATCAGGTTTCGCTCTTGTTTTTGGCTCTTTGATGCTGCCATCATATCACACTGAGAGCATCTGCTAATGCAATCTATTTAAAGCTTGCAGGATGGTGCCTGCGTTTAAGCAGGACGCCCAAACTGCCATATTCATGATGCTGTCACATTCGCCCTGGCATGCGCACCGTCTTCTCCCTGTACATATACGCTATAATTGCTTCCAGGAACGAAGTTCATCAGTACATGACCGCTACCCGCAGACATGACTCCCGAGAAGGTGAATGTCTCTTCTGCGCCTGGTGCAAGAGTATATCCGTTGGCAGATGACTCAGACCTGTCTGATCTTGGCAATACCAGAGTCCCGTTGCTTGATACGGCAAAGGTAACCTCCCTCAGATCCTTTATCTCTACGCCAAGAGTGGTAAATGTCTTCACTCTCGAGCTCACATCCCCTTCGAGGTTAGCCGCTTCCTGGGATCCGACACCGCTTATCCTGACTCCGGTGTTCCTGCCGTCAATCTCTATCTCGCCGTTATTTATGTTTACGATATTGCCCATGTTGACAACAGAGCCGTTTATGCTTATGTTGCCAGAGGTTATTGCACTGCCATTTACCAATAGTGTGCCTATTCTGACTATATGCCCGGCAACTATGTGTACAGTATTGCTCAAAGAGCTAAGGTTACCTACAACGTTCCCGTTTATGGTAATGTTCCCGTTAGTTATCCCTATGCTGTAGTTTCCTGAATTTATGTTTCCATTGCCCGAATTTATTCCGAAGGATTGTCCTACCGAGCCGCCGGTTATCCCGGCAAAGTCAGGCTTCCTGTTTGAATTGACTTTTACGTCAACTTTCTGCGAGCTGTTCTCCCTGTTTATGCTATCATTGGCATTTGCAGAAGAATCCACATTTGCAAAAGGAGCTACGAGCACCTGCATGTTGCCGTTTATCATTATGTGCTTTATTGTTACGCTGCTGTTTCCGTTGTTCTTTACGGTCACTCTCACTATGCTGCTGTTTCCTGATGTCATTACAGTTTCATTCATTATGCTTATGTTTGCAGTCGATCTTATATCAGCCTTTTCCGAAGAGTTCAGCTGGGCCCTAGCGCCTATACTGACCTGTCCGTGATTACCTGAGAATGCAACAGCCCTCACCGAAGGCACCATCACAAACACCGTGGAGGAATTGGTATATATGGCTACTATCGAAGGAGTGAAGTCCATAAGAACCTGCGAGGTGCTGTTTCCGCTGTTGCTTACGTTTGCGGTTATCATGCCGCTTGGAACCGTTACGTTTGACGTTACTCCGTTTATCGTTATGTTTGCAGAGCTTACCGTGAATCTGACCATGTTAATAGTTGAGTTTGCAGCTATCTTAGAATTGGCAATCACCTGTGATACGTTTACAAGAGAGAGCAGGTCAACAGAGCCGCTTCCTTGTATGCTTACCCATCCTGAAGAGCTTGCATTTACCACATGGGCCTCTACGCTTGAGTATGATATCATAAGAGAGGTTGTGCCGTTAGGAACATGCGGTGGGTCTGTGAGGCTTATCACTGCCGCATTTGCATTGCTCCCCAATGCAGCTTGATTCTGCGTTATCAGGTATGCGCCTGCTATTATAACAAGTGCAAGAACCACTAATCCAACAACTGCTCCTTTGTTCATGATCATCAGTATAAGCTTAAATTAAACATTTATAATACATTATGCAATGCTTCTGTTTTTCTACTGTTTTTATGCGGTTTTCATTCGTTAAGGCTACATGCAGAGGATTCTGCAGGCTGTTGCCATTGAGCATCTGAGGATCGTAAGATATCGGATTAGGCTTTGGTCTTTTTCATATATGACTTGAATTCCTGCCGATATCTATTCATGGTAAATTGGGCTCCGGAATGCAATGGCTCTGGGAGCCTGTCCAGGGTAAATATGCCTATCTCGGTTGCCTTGGCCGGCTCCATTATTCTCACCTTTGCAGTATCCACTTTTACGAAGAAGGGTATTACCAGCCAGTGGGTATTCACGCCATTATGCAGTCTCAATATGGAATGCGCGGGCAGCTGCTCCTGTATCTTTCCCTTAACTCCGTACTCCTCCTCGACCTCCCTTAGCACAGAGATCTCCGGCTGCTCTCCGAATTCCAGCTTGCCGGAGCCGAAATCCCACCTGCCTTTTTCGTCGCGGCAGGCGCTGCCCCTCTTATGCATCACAAAATTGCCTTTGCCGTCATTACAGTAGAACGGGGTCGATATGCCTATAAAATCAATTCCAATCTCCATGCCAATCATATCACATTTGGAGTTATTAAATTAGCATTTATCACACCATGCCTGCTTATAATGCTACCTTGGACAGAACTTGGACAATAGGTTTAAATACCAGAAAAACTTATCATATAACCAAGGCAAGAAATACGAACATTTACAGTAGTATGGGGTATCCGAGAGGATGGGAAGGGGAATCAACGCCTGCACGGATTCTTCGTGCAGGCTTCACAAAACAATTTCTAGGCTCAGCCATTCATATTAACATTTTATCCAGTAGTTTGATATGCATCGAAGCCCGACGTATGCTTTTAAATACCATGAAAGTCCTAATAGAATATGGGTTATTCTAATGAACAAATACAAGATAAAAGCAAACCAAACTGATAACAGCAAGAGTCCAAACATATTGAACGAGAGCGTTTCTGCTAAAAAAACAAACGATACTGCTGAGAAGCAGGCTGGTGCTCCTGGAGTCAGAGCTCAGGAATACGGGGAAGACAGGAATAATTTCAATAGGAGAGAACCTGAATATAGGCCAAGACGCGGCAAAATATGGCCTGCGGCACTTGCTGCAGGAGTAATTGCAGTAGGTGCGTATTACGCAGGATCGCATCATTCTTTTGAACACTTAGTCGGCAATGTCAGCCATGCAGAACAGCAGCTCCAGAAAAAGGTGCAACAGCCTCCAAAACAGGTTGAGGTAGTCAACCATTATATCACTAGAGTCGTGCATGTCTATACCGCAGTGCCTGCAAGGACTGTTCAGTCGCCGCAGCAGAGTGCGCAGAGCATGCAGTACAACCTGCAGAACCAGCAGCAGAATATGCAATACAACCTGCAGGAGCAACAGCTTGCCGCCCAGAAAAGAGCACAGCAGATGCAGTATCAGTACCAGATACAGCAGATGCACATGCAGGCACAGGCTCAGGCGCAGCAGATGGCCCTCCAGCAGCAGCAACAGCAGATGCAGTATCAGATACAGCAGGAGCAGATGGCTCAGCAGAGGATCCAGAACTGGAGCTATGCTGCACAGAACCTTGCAGGCGTCTATAACTATCTGAGATGAAGGTAGCCTGGCGTTTAGCCTGCCTTTAGCATCTAAGTTGTAGCCGTTATCGCATAGACTGGTAGAAAGCCTGTGCCCCGGTGCTGTTGATTGACGAATGCATGTCAATCATTATATACTAAAATTTGTTGAGATTAGTTTGTGTTTGGATGGATGAAAGAATACCCCTTGTCATACACGGTTCCACAGGATCGATAGGCACGCAGACCCTTGATGTTGTAAAGAGACTTCAGGGAAAGCGTGATTTCCGAGTATACGGCCTTGCATGCAACGGCAACATAGAGCTTCTTGAAAAACAGATAATTGAATTTAAGCCCGACGTTGCAGTGGTTGTAGACGAGAATAAAGCCGAACAGCTGAAGCAGAAGCTTGACGGCAGAAGCATAAGGACCGAGGTGTTGGCTGGGGAGAAGGAAGCGATAAACCTATGCGATAGCATAAGCAACGGATATGTTGTGATAGCTACGGCGGGATTTGCAGGCCTGGCACCTACACTTGCAGCTATAGAAGCGGGAAATACGGTCCCGATAGCGAATAAGGAAGCCTTCCTTACGGCAGGCAGACTGATAACAGATTCTGCAAAGAAGCATAATGTAGAGATACTCCCTATCGACAGCGAACCGAACGCGATATGGCAGACCTTGGAACCTGAGATATACCCAGATTCAGAAGCAAGGCATAGCGCAGTATGGCATATGCAGAGAGGCGCAAAGCACAATGTAGACAGTTTCATACTGACATGCTCAGGAGGGCCTTTCCGCGAATGGGACTCCGAAGCCCTGAAGAAAGCCACACTGCAGCAGGCGCTCAGGCATCCCAACTGGGATATGGGCAAACTGATAACGATACGCTCTGCTACCCTTATGAATAAAGGCATGGAGGTAATAGAGATTGCGTCCATATTCGGAGTTCCTGTCGACAAGGTGAAGATAGTGGTGCATCCGCAGAGCATAATCCATTCAGGCGTCGAGTTCATTGACGGGAGCCAGAAGGTTCAGCAGGGCCCGCATGACATGAGATATCCGATAGCTTACTCGTTGACATTTCCGGATAGGATAGATACAGGGCTTAAGCGTCTCGAACTGGCATCGGTAGGCAGGTTTGATTTTGAGGAGCCGGATATGGAGCGCTTCCCAAGCATAGGATTGGCATACAGGGCAGGCAGGCTTGGCGGCACGGCACCTGCAGTGCTTAATGGAGCGGATGAGACTGCTGTAGAGCTATTCTCAGAAGGCAGGATAGGCTTCACCCAGATGCCTGAGCTGATAAGGAGCGCCCTCGACGCCCACGTAGTAAAGCAGAACCCTACGCTTGCAGAGATAATAACTGCCGATAGCTGGGCGAGGGATTATGTGAGAAAGGAATTCAATGAGAGTGTTTCAGCAAAGACCAAAGATACCAATGCAGGCAGAAAGCTGCGCAGATAGGCCATGCAGTATCGGGAAACAGCACATATTTCGTCATGTGCCACTGTTGGCATGCACTTATAAATAGTTAACATAGATAGATTTATTCAGAACAGTTTATGCCCCTGCGGATGCTGCAGGGAGTGGCGTTATCAAGGTATTATTATGAGCGTTGAGAGAGTGCTTCTTATAGAGCCAAGAGGATTCTGCGCAGGAGTGCAGCGTGCCGTCGATACTGTAGAAGAGGCTTTGGAGAATTTCGGTGCACCGATATATGTCAAGCATGAGATAGTGCACAACAAGACGGTTTGCGATGACCTGCGTGCAAAAGGTGCGATATTCATTGAGGAGATATCCGAAGTGCCTGAGGGAAGCATCTGCATCTTCTCAGCACATGGAATAGCTCCGCAGATAAGGGAGCAGGCCAGGGCCAGAAAGCTCTCTACGATAGATGCGACATGCCCGCTGGTTTCAAAGATACACATAGAGGTAGGCAGGTTCGCCAGGGAGGGCCTTGAGATAATATACATAGGGCACAGGAATCATCCTGAGGCGATAGGGGTCATGGGAATACGCCCGGACATAACCCAGATAGTCGAGACTCCGGAAGAGGTCGGGAGCATCAATGTAAAGGATCCTTCCAAGCTTTCATATCTTACGCAGACGACGCTCTCTGTTGACGAGTGCCAGGGAGTCATAGATGCACTTAAGAAGAGGTTCCCGCAGATGCGCGCCCCTCCTTCCTCGGACATATGCTATGCAACGACAAACAGGCAGGGTGCCGTTAAGAAAGCGGTTGAACAGTGCGATGTGGTTATAGTTATAGGGAGCAGGAATTCTTCAAATTCAAACAGATTGGTGGATACGGCAAAACAGCTCGGAGTGGATGCGTATCTTATAGACAGTGTAAGTGAGCTTAAGGAGGAGTGGGTCAAGGGCAAGAAGACATTGGGGATATCTGCAGGGGCGAGTGCTCCTGAATACCTTGTCCAGGAGCTTGCGCAGCACTTCAAGGAAAAGGGTGCTGTTGTCGAGAGCATGGAAGCCATAAAGGAGAATATGAAATTCACAATGCCTTATGAACTCAACAGACCTCTTTCAAGGAGTGCATGAGAATATGGCAACAATAAGCATGGGAAAGGAGAGCGAGTGGGTACCTAGGAAGAAGACCCTTCAGGTAAGGGTAAGGAACATGCATATAGGCTCGGAGCATCCTGTAGCTGTTCAGAGCATGACCAATACCGACACCGGAGATGTCAATGCAACTGTAGCGCAGATAATAGAGTTACATAAGGCAGGCTCTGAACTCGTAAGATTCACTGTGCAGAACCTAAGGATGGCCCGCGCCGTTGCTGATATCAGAAAGACGCTTGACGACCTTGGATATGACGTGCCGCTTGTCGGAGACTTCCATTACAACGGGCATCAGCTTCTTAGGGAGGTGCCTTCATGCGCAGATGCTCTGGACAAGTACAGGATCAATCCGGGGAATGTGGGCTTCGGGGAGAAGCATGATGATAATTTCAAGTCCATACTCGAAGTGGCAAAGGATCATGACAAACCGGTAAGGATAGGCGTGAATTGGGGTTCTCTTGATCAGTCGGTACTGACCAAGATGATGGATGATAACAAGAGTTCTAAGAATCCTATGAGTGCAGATGATATCATGGTCTCTGCAGTCGTCGAGAGCGCCGTACAGTCTGTAAACAAGGCCATAGAATACGGGGTGGAGCCGAACAAGATAATAGTCAGCACAAAGATATCGGAGGTGTCAAAGATGGTGAAGGCATACCAGATGCTCTCCGAGAGGATAGAGCAGCCGCTGCACCTGGGCCTTACCGAGGCAGGGATAGGGAGCAAGGGCGTCGCAGCATCTTCGGCAGCACTCTCCCTCCTTCTTACAAAGGGAATAGGCGATACCATACGCGTATCGTTGACGCCTACCCCGGGATCAAGCAGGGCTGAAGAGGTAAAGGTCTGCAGGCAGATACTGCAGGCACTGGACATAAGGCACTTTGTTCCTCTGGTCACCAGCTGCCCTGGCTGCGGAAGAACTACATCTACGACCTTCCAGGAGATGGCGGAGGACCTTAGCAGTTACCTTCAGGAGCGCATGCCTGAATGGAAGGGTGCGGGCTATGCTGGAGTGGAAGAGATGAAGGTTGCGGTTATGGGATGCGTGGTAAACGGCCCTGGAGAATCCAAGATGGCCCAGATAGGCATATCGCTTCCCGGAAGCGGGGAGAATCCGTCATGCCTGATATACGAGGATGGGAAGCAGGTGGCAGCGGTAAAGGCGGATGTCGCGCGTGCGGAGTTCAAGAAGCATCTTGAGAACTACGTGACTACGCATTATTCAAAGAAGAAGTGAGCACGCAGGCAGTGGTCAGTGACCCGTAAGGATCTTCTTGGCGCTCGAGTATACTCTTAGTGTACCGTCACGCATTGAGGGATAGCCCTGCAGAACCTGCATCGTAAGATCCATTCTGGCCCCTGACTTCTCTGCGTTTTCGACGAAAGAGCTTACCATCTTTGAGACGCTCGCCTTTTTAGCATCATTTTCGAAGTCCCCTTTCCTATGGGCTTCGGCTATTGCCTTCATTATCCCAGCATTTATAGGAGGTGCAACGCTAAGAAGCCTCAACGATTCCGCAACATCGAATTTTGCAGGATCTACATTTGATGCAAGAACCGAAACTGCTTCGGAATACATGGGGAATATCGAATAGAAGATAGTGTTATGGACTGCCTTGAGCATGTGGCCGCTTCCGCTGCTGCCCACGTATCCGTAACTGCCGTTCCCTGAAACTGCCTTGAGCAAAGGTTCAGCCTTTTCGAAAGCTGTTCTCTCTCCTCCAACCATTATCGATACTCCGGTTAAGAGATCGGAAGGCCCTCCCGCTATCCCAGCATCAAGATACGCTATCCCTTTTGCAGAGAGCATTTTTGAGTTGGCTATAGAGTCATTATAGTCTGAATTGGATCCGTCTATCACTATGCTTCCTTCGTGAAGATTTGCTGCGAGCGCCTCGGCCATCTGGTTTGTAGGCTCCCCACCTGGTATCATCATCCATATTATATGGCTATCCCCTGAACTTTGCACTTTTTCAGCAAAATCCTGGAGGTTTTTTGTGGTGTATACATTTGACCATTCAGCCGGGACATCGTTGTCTGAGAAGGAGGCGCGCCTGCTATCGCTCCTGTCATATGCGATAATAGAATAGCCGTTCTTTAGAAGAACCTCAGCGATGTTGCTGCCCATGCTGCCAAGTCCTATGATGCCGACGTTCAGCTTTTGCTCTGCAGTTTTTTGCTCTGACATGGTTACCAATACTATAGACAGATTATATGCCGCATCTGCTCTTTCACTCGCGCCTTATATCTGCAAGGTAATGCTCCGTATCTATCATGGTCACGGTAAACCTGCGCTCCCTTGCAGCCTGATTGTCATCGAAATCAAAGGCCATTATCCTGCGTCCATCGATGTCAAGAACGCCGTCCTTGATAGGGACTATGCAGTCACTGCCCATAAGCAGGCTCTGCACATGGCTGTGCCCGTTTCCATCCTTGACATTCAGATGGTGCTGGTAAGGAACCTTTAGGTCAGGACTAAGGTCGTTAGGTGCAACCTCGTCGAGCAGCTTTATCATGCCGCTTACGTTTTCCGGTTTCATCAGGGCAGCGCCTATAGTCGTATGCATGCCGAATACGATTACGATTCCATTCTGAACTCCAAGCTTTCTCGCAGCTTCGGAAACGTCATCGGTTATGTCCTTTGCAGATACTGGCGACCTGTCCTCCTCCCTTATCCTTTCCCTTATCTCTACATGATTTGTTGATTTGAATACGGAGACGTCGAACCTCATCGGATCCTCGGGATGATAGGCAGCGTATGGATCGAGATAGGCAAGCCTCTGCCACGTTCCTACATTCATTATCCTACCATCGAATGGTATGACCTTCGTGCGGTTTCTTGCAAGTATTCCTTTTGGATCTAGATTATTAAGTATTATCCTCCTTACGTCGTCCATATGGCCCGATTCCGGCTCCATGAACGCAAGACCGGTATCTGCAGAACGCGCGGTGACCATCGCGATCCCTGAGCGAAGAGGCTGCTCCTCGCTCTTTATGACCCCGTCAGGTATCCTGTGTACGTCGGATATGATTGGGCTTATTATGGCTTCCATCGAGCGCAATTCTTCCATAGGGACCCCGTACTTCCTCATCAGCTCCTGTGTCTTAAGAGACGGGACGGCATGCCATATGGGCCTCTGCTGTTCAACTACTACAGAATAAACTGGATGGACGGTATTGCTTATGCTCTTGATACCTTCCTGTTCCCTTCCTTGCAACGTATGCAACATGCCAACCAAGTCATTTCCCTCAGAGTGCTCGCCGTTGCTTTTAGCCTTACCATTCCCATTCCTATGAGCTTCAAGGATAGCCTCGTGCGGAGACCGCGAAAAGAGTGTTTCAAAGTTTACTGCCTTTTCTCTCCCGCTTTTCGGGTTCGCTTTGAATTGATCTGCCATCTTATCAACAAGGTATAAACATGCATTAGTTGGTATTTTAAATACATTAGTGTGTTCGCCCTTTGCCGAAATGGTGATCGTCAGAAGCTTCATGGCTGTGCTTTCCAGGCATATGGGAGTAAGGCCTTCTTCCTCGACAAGCTATCCTGTTTTGTAGTTGTTCGTCGCACCATGCAAATACTTTTATAAATTAGAAACTGCTTAAGTTATTCTCGTCTTTATTGAATGCTGTTTTGTTTTTATTACCGATATTGAAATTCAAATGATTATTATGAGCAGGATAAAAAGGATGGATGTGTTGCAAAAAAGAAGCTCTTACGGGGTCGACGATGTTATGGATGACCTTGAGGATAGGAACAGTATATTTGACGGTTCATTGAAGGACGCGCTAAGAGGGGTGCAGCATTCTGTTGTAAGGGACTCTGAAAGGGGCCGCCTGGGCTCTTTTAGTGTGAGAAGAGGTAAGCCAAAACCGCAGGTTAGGTAGCAACTGATTTTATGCCGACTAGAACCAAGACATCTGCAGATAAGGCAGAGCCGCTGGAAAAGAGCAAGATCCTCTCTGTATCTTGTGAGATATCTGATGCCTATAGTGGAATATCCGGCAGGGAGCATAGCATGCCCAGGATAATAACACTGAGCAATGCTGTGGATCCTAAAAGCGATTATGGCCAGGTAGAAAGAGCAGAGTGCCTGGACATGCTACGCAGAGGCTATGATGGAGAGTACAAATACTCTGCAACAGAGGGAGGAAGAGTATTCGTAAACGATTACGATGATTATTCAAGAGTAAAACAGACGCTCAGCCATGAGTTTGTGCACCATGTGAGAAGGGTCGGAGGCGCATCGAGTGAGTTTGATGCTGTTGACTCTATCGGCATAACGAAACTGTCGGTAATAAGATCGCTGGAAGAGGGCTGTGCTGTCTTCATGCAGGGAGCATACTGCATGCAGGGCAGGAAGGATCCCGAGAGCGTCCTGGATGCGGTTTTCGAAGTATTCGACAGCAAAGCAATAGCGATGCTTCCCCAGACTTATAGGATGGTAAAGGAAGAAGGGATATCGGTAAGATTCTCTTCGGAAGTTAGCAACGATGCGCTGGCAAGCATAATAGGCACGCATGGCAACATCTCATTCAATGAGAATAACTCGTTCAAGTCAAACCTCTACTCTGCCGGGACCAGCTTTGCGGCAATCGTATATGCTGCGAACGAATTTGATTTTGATCTTACCGGTAAGAAGCTCCTCACCAACACATTCGATGAGTTGAAGAGGGAGCTTAGGGAGGCTGCCGGAAGAGCAGATGTTGAAGACGCCATAAACAGCATATCAAATAAGCTTAAGGATAAAAGGCAGTCGTGATCCTGCAGATTTCAGGCGCTCTTGTAGGAGCCCAGAATCTTCAGAAATATTGTTTCATTGCGCAGGCTTGACGTCGCTTTCCTTATCATTGCATCCTCTGCGCTTCCTTCACAGTCGAGATAGAAATTATACTGCCAGGGTTTCCCAGATATCGGCCGTGATTCTATGTGGATTATGTTCACCCCGTTATCTGCAAAACATTTAAGCACATTGAAGAGTGAACCAGGCCGGTTCTTCAGGCCGAAAGCTATTGAGGTTTTGTCGCATTTGCCGATGCTGCCCTCTTTGCTTATTATCATAAACCTTGTGAAATTGCTCTTGTTAGACTGTATTGCTTTTGCAAGCACCTTCATTTTGTATAGCCTCGCTGCGCTCCGGCTGGCTATCGCGGCAGAATCATGAAGAGCACTATCCCTTATCATTTTTACGCTTCCGGCGGTGTCATAATAAGGTATCGCATTGAACCTGTGCTTCTCCAGGTAACTGCGGCACTGTCCCAGAGCCTGCGGGTGAGAGTATACATTTTTTATATCGCGTATTTGTGTCCCTGGCTTTGCGATAAGGCAGTGCTCTATCCGCACTATCTCCTCTCCAAATATCTTAAGGTCGGATTCGAGAAGAAGGTCGTATGTCTGTGTAACTGGCCCTTCTGTAGAATTTTCTATCGGCACTACCCCGTAATCAGCATCCATCCTTACTGCCTCGAAGACTTCCGGAAGAAACCTGAATCCAGTCAGCTTTCCTACCTTTCCGAAGTGCTGCATTGCAGCCTGCTCGCTGTATGACCCTCTCTCACCGTAATAGGCTATCCTTTTGCGGTTCCCCATCAATACCAACAGTAAGTAGAGTTAAAGGTTAAACTATAAAAACCACATCGCCTTGTTGTTGTATATATGATAAGATTTCAAGTCTGTCATGCCTGTCGGAAGGTTTTCACGTCGCAAGCGGCATGCTGGATGATCCCGGGCTGAAGGACGCCTTAAGGGGACTCAGCCACTCCTTAGGTAGGAATTCCTCAAAGAACAGCAGACAGACCTGGACAAAGAAGAGAAACACGGCAAAGTCGAACACTATGGTCAGGAAGGCACGCAATGTTTTCTAATTGCATTTTGGACATACGGCGGAAGCCCATCCATAGTATTATTAAGGATAAAATATAAATCATATACTATGTTAAAATATATTGGAGAGACTGGCAGTCATGCTCGGCAGGCCTGCAAAGAAGACCTTCAACTCATCTCTGCGAAAGCGCTTGACTACTGCAACAGTACAAGCGGATTGCGCATAGGCACTCTTCCCGAGATAAGGTTTACCACAGACTTGGAAGGGGAGGTGCCGCGTCCCGGCTGGCTGCCCGGATGGTGCATTTCTGACAGGGAGAGGTTTAACTACAGCGCAGTATACCTTACATATGCGAAGAAGATATTGATAAATGACCGCAATATTGGCAAGAACTGGGCGGAGAATGATATAGAAAGGCGCGTCTGCCATGAGCTGGTGCACTACATCAGGGATATCAACGGCCTTTCTGGCAGGGTTGACATAGTTCCAAAGAACCCTGCGGAGCACAGGCTGATCCGTGTTTTTGAGTCGTTGGAGGAGAGCGGACCGTTGTTCACCGAGGGAGTGTTCATGATGGATGGCAATACGCCAATTGGAGACGTAATAAGATCCCTTTATAATTATAAGAAAGATGCGAAGATGCCTCTTGAGACCTTGCGGGAGACGTATGAGATTGTCAGTACCGCCGATATGCTGTCCACTGGAAACAGGTTTGAGGACAACCTCTTTAACGTGATAGGCTTTTACGGGATGGACAGAAGACTTAATGCGAACGACTGTTACCACTTTGCAGGGCTTAACTTCGCAGTGCTCATATATGCCTCTAACAACTTTGACCTGCAAAAGACGGCAAAGAAGCTCATTACATATAGCTATGGCAGACTTGTACAGGAGCTGAAGGAGGCAGTGAGGCCTGACGTAAAGGCAGCGGCAGCAGAGATCTCAAGGATCGGATTGCAAGATAAAAGGTCCTCTTAGAATAATTTTAATTTTTTACCGGACGAGATTAATTTATAGTGATATAATGGAAACAAAACAAAAGAGCATGGAAACTAGGACCGGAGCGGTTCACAGAGAGTGGAGTGACAGGATGGATACGTTTAAGAATGCTGCAAGAGGGGCAGTAGTTGGCGCGGTAATCGCAGTCTCTGCGGCAGGATGTGCAACATACCAGCAGAACGGACAGCTGCTCGGCGGAGCACTTGGCGGAGTCATTGGAAGCCAGATAGGCCAGGGTGAAGGAAGGGCTGTAGCTACGATCGTAGGGACGCTAGCCGGTGCTTACATAGGAGGATCAATAGGCAGGAGCATGGACAGGCAGGACCAGATAAACGCGTACAATGCAATAACGAGCAATCCTATAGGAAGGCCATCGTACTGGGCAAACCAGTATGGAAACAGGTACCAGGTTACGCCGACACAGCAGTATGTTCCACAGTATGGCCAGAACGCAGGACAGGTCTGCAGAAGCTATGTCACTACGGGCTTCATAGGGGGACAGGCACAGACGATTAAAGGAGTGGCATGCCAGCAGCCTGACGGAAGCTGGAAGATGGAGTGATTTTCTCGGAGGGGGCTTTTGCCTCCTCCCTACAGCATATCTTCCCGGGAATATGCGATGGCATTTGCTGACACATAACGTATCGTATAAAGATGCGTATAAACGAGAAGTGCTTTCTTATCCTATTAGCCATATGTCGTATAAGGGAGAAATGTGTATTAAAGACGGATGCGTATTCTATTTGTGGTATTATGGCAATGAAGACTTTTGTAACCAATGGTATTGCAACGCGCAATCAGCAGAAGACAGACACATCGTCAGGCACGCTGAAAGAGGCTATGAGGAAGACCGTGGTTGTCGGAGCGGCATTGGCAGCCACCGCAGGGCTGGCCGGCTGTGTGCCATTCCCTGGACAGATAGGCATGGTTGGCGGATATGTCGGGAGCGAGGTAACGTATGGTGAAGGAAACCCGTATTATATGTACCAGGAAGAGACACCTTACTATAACTATAATTATGGTGGAATACTGCCGTATTACAATTACATGAATACACCGGACTACGAGTACAGCGTGCCTGGCTACACTTATGGAGGAGGAATACTTAACTACAGCTACATAGGAAGGCCTGACTACGATTATGGCAGAGGTTACGGCGATATGCAGGGCCAGGAATTCGGAGACAGGGATGGCGGCGACATGTGGCACGAACGCCGAAGATAAGTACTGCGGGAAAGCTGCATAGTGCGGAAAAAGATATTTGGATGATAATTATGCAAAAGTTAGCTGATGCAGTACAGGCAAGACCGATAAATCCAAAGGAACTGCTGAGAACCGCTGCGGAAGATGCTCTTGCTTACTACAATAAAGCCGCAGGAACACAGCATACTCCTCCAAAGATAATCCTGTTCAGCAACTTCAAGGAGTCTTCGGAGATGGACAAGTCCGTACTGAACAGCATGGACAAGATAGGGGCTGGAGGCACATATATCTTCAACAAGGTGTATCTCGATGACCGTGAGCTGTGGGCTGAACGGCCCACGCAGGATGGCATTGAGGTAACAAAAAGGAGCCTCAGCCATGAGATTGCCCATTACATAAGGGACAAAACAGGGGCCAGGAACCATCTCCTTGCTATGATCTTCCGCAAAAGCATGGGAACGGCAATCCGAACGCTTGAGGAAGGATGCGCAGTCTTTGTTGATGGGATATACCACTCCGGGGAGGGAGCCGGCCTGCCTAACATAGTCAAGACAGTATATGACGATCCTGGCATACAGGCTCTCGCCGTACTCCCTGACCTCTATGATATAGTAAGCAATACGAATAGAAAATCTGTCTGCAGATCAGGTTCCCCAGGCTTTGGTTATAAGGCAATCTCAAGGATAATCAATGACCATCAGATGATTTCTAGTATTATGAATGGCCATCAGGCACATCCGGACAGGGACCGCTGGTTTTATACCACAGGGACAAATCTTGCCATGATAGTGTATGCTGCAGATGACTTTAACACAGAGAAGACTGTAAAGAAACTGCTTACCCTTAATTATGATGGTTTTCTTGAAGAGCTCAAGCAAGCCATAAGGCCGGGCACAAAGGAAGCAATACGTCACATATGCAACAGTGCCAATGCGTAGAGCAGGACTAGACAGACCTGATAAGGTTCTGGAGACTCTTTGTAGGATAGACCGTTTGAAGGGAACACAGCGCACTTGAATATACCAGGACTCTATTATATGTTCTAATATTATCTTAGTATTTCCTATATATTATTAGTAATATCTAAATGCGGCGTTATTTGCGTTTATAGCGCATGTCGGCACCTGCACATGTTTATCTAAAACGCAGATTATCGTTTCTTAAAACGCAATTCTGCGCAGAATTTGTCGTCGGAGATTCGGACAGCGTTCTTCCTTGTGGAATTCCTGCTTTTGGAAGCCGCTTTCTGGAAATTCCATATAATTGATAAATTTACTATACATTCCATAGAATTGGCAGAAAAATCCCTGCATGAGGAAAAGCATTATTTTTGGACTGGTTTTTGGAATAATATAGATGGCTTCACTAAAAGCCCTTAATTTCCATAAATCTGGAACATAGCACTTTAAGGAATTACTATTTTGTATCAGAATTTTGGAAACAGCGCATATCCACTTATAATATATAGAATATTCAGTATTATGAAAAGAAAGGAATGCTTTTTCGATTGGCTGACCAACAAACTAATATTTATTTAGAATGGCTAAGAGATTATTAGTATTGCTTAGAATACCTGTATGCATTTATCAGGATCGTTTTATTGTCATCCTTAGTATATGCAAAATAGTGCTTTTTTGATTCAGAATGCAGATTAAGTCTTTCTATTGATTTTGTCTTGAAGTTTACCCGGATAAGCTGCGTCATGTCATCAAAATCATCTGCAGAGACTCTTAGATACGCATCAGCATCTCCTTCTTCGTAAGGAAGATGGCAACCGAACATCAGATAATTATTACCTGGGATGTGCCATGCGCGCCTTTCTGAAGGAAGCGAGTCGAAATTGTCTTCAGCACGTTTGAATGAGCCGTCATCCAGTATTTCATGCCTGCCAGAGCTTGGCAGACCCTTATGCGAGGTCATGATTCCGCCTGCATCATACAGCTCCTCTGCAAATCCAGGAGTAGAAAAATCTTTTATGAGATAATTGCCATACGTATACATCTGTATTATCTCATTCGGAGTGGCTTCCCTGTAGCCCCTGCGCATGACCTTATGGAGTTCGGACGGAATTATCTTCCTGTCTGATATGAAAACAGGCTTTATCTCTTTTTTATACTCTTGCACCATCATTTTTCATCATCTTCTAATATTTATTTAGAATTACTAAGATAGTATTTCCTTAGTCAGCTTATCTAAAAAATTGTCCTTAATGCCTTTTTGAGAGTATCTCTCATAGAATCAAGCCTTGAGACATTTATATGGCCGGTCGCATTTTCCAGATCGGATTTCTTTGCAAGCGCTATCTTCGCATCATCGGATCTGAAAGGATTCGTGAATAGTACAAGACCCCTTGAATCCGAGTTCATGTAGTCTGTGTTTACATAAAGCTCACCTACCCCGCTGCACAGATGGAATGAGCGCTCTTCAGGGGCAAGCTTGTTGTAGAACGTCTTCCTGTCTACGGGCTTGAAGACCCTGCCAGTACGGGCCGATCCGTTTTCCAGAGTCTCGCCCGTTATCTGGAAATAACCCTGGCTTTTGAAACTTCTACCCCGTATGTGTGCATCTCCGCTCCTGAAGAGATCGGTCCTGAATTCATGATTGTACAGAAAAGAGATAGCTGCATGAACCAACGTTACGTGTGTGAATTCATCAGGTATGTGCAGTCTTTTTATATCGGACATGGATGATATCATTTCTGAATACGCATCTGCGTTCTCTCTACGCTGTACCCCGCTAAGCTCTTTTGGAAAGTCCATCAGGTGAATATCCACTTGTGAGATTGCAGGCATTGCAGTACTCTTTATTTGGGCAGTTTGGTTTCGCATATCAATCACATCAAACATTAAATTATTTATACTAATATATATTTAGAAATTCTAAGATTATTTCTCTTTGTAGCTGATTTCTGCTTTTGCCTCTGGGCTTTGCATACTCTGAACAGGTTTTTTACTTAATGGCCTCCTCACGGCAATTAATGGAATTGCCTTCGCATACCATCTGACATGCTCGCCTAGCCTCATGTTGAACAGACCGGCCTGGACACCCGTGCTTTCGGCAGTATCTGAATCCCTGCATACGTTCATCAGCAGGGAGAGCTGCACTCCCTTGAAGCTGTCAGCATCATTCGTGAGAAGGGCGAGCTGCAGCCCTTTCATCCTTCCCCATACTACGTTCTCAAAAACAGCAGCCTGTACGCCGTCCATATTTCCTATGAATTTATTCGATATCCTTGAGACCTGGGCTCCTCGCATATCTCCGAAGATAGTGTTCCTGTGCTGCGTTATATAAATGTCAATCGGCCCCTTTATCCTCATATCATCCCCTACTCTCTCTTCTCATTGTATATGTCGCTCTTGATGTTGATCTCTTCCGCAGATATGAATGGCAGCCTGCTGCCCTTTAGCACAGGGTATGCATGCCTATATCTAAGCTCTCTCCTTGCATGGCAGATCATATAGTAATAGAGGTCTCTCGCATTTATGCTGTCCTTTGCCTCTATGTTCCTCGCATATACATCAGTATCTGCCGACAGGCTCCCTACAAGAATGTCTTTAGCTTTTATGCTTTTCATCGAGAACAGATAGTCTGCGCTGATGTCTCCTTTAGCGTCGATCTTCTGCACAGTTATCTCATCTGCTGTCAGGTTATTCACTGAGACGACGTCTCCCATGAGCTCTCTCGTCAATGATACATTGTTTGCATGGAGGTTCCTGACTTCCATGCTTATCGCCCTGACGTTTCCTGAGAGCTCCAGATTCTTGAGCCCTACATTTCTCGCCGTAAGATCCCCGGATATCTCAAGGCTGAATCCCTTCCCATCGTGGCCGAATACGTCTCCAAGTACCACTACATTTCCAGCAAGCCTTGTGTTCTTATAAAGAACAAGATCGCCGTTTATGACCACGGGATCTGCGGCGCCGGATTCCGCAGCCTTTGCACTAGGTGCTTTTTTCGAGAACATAATTCAACCATTCTTATTCGATTCATCGGCATTTCTCTTCCTTAGGAAGCGCTTGAGGCGGAACATGCGCACGTCTGTCCTTACACTGAGCACAGATTCGCTTCTGAAACCTGTGTTTGCTCTCGCACTCGCATGGCTTATCCCAAAGATCGAATTGGATTTGACCTCCAAAGGAGTCATCCGTAGCGCTCTTGCAAAAGCCTCTGCATGGGCCTGATTCGCCTGTTCGAGTGCATCAGATATCTGCTTGTTTAGCTCCTTGCTCTCTTTTATCTTATCGACTATTTTCATTTTATCCATCTCCTATTGCCATAACGCATTCAGCCTAATTGTTGCAAAATCAAATCTTCCTGATCCGCTTTTCTCCCTTATCCTGCTGCTGTGCGTGCAGCTATGCTGTTGCTGTTTTACAGTGTTGTCGCCTTCCTAATGAACGGTTTGAGAAGGCCTCCTCTACGCACTAGGCATCGATCCTGATCTAATCTATGCACTTCTATGAAACTGCCGTCGTTATCTAGGACTGTGACGTTTTTACCCTCACGCGTAGCCTGTGATTTGCCATGGGAGTCATGCTTCTGTTCTGCTTTCTTTATCACACTAGTCTCAGTCATAAATACACAGAGTACAGAATGCAAATGTGCTATATAAATATGATTACATTCACGTCTTTTGTCTAACATCTTGCAAGGAATAAATACCCTGCCGGTTAACCTATATCTGGAGGGTTGGGAAGCCTTCAAGTGCTCTTGTAGAGTAAATGCTTGATTTTTGCTTAGCCTTCGGTAATCTCTTTATATTTCTTTACTTATGAAAGAATGAGTTATGGCGACAAATAACAGAAAGAGAAGGTATGACGGGTTTAGGTTCTATCTGCCAAAGGACGCATGGATAATAACAGTCACATCTGCGTTCTGGGGGATAGGCAGCTTCCTGTATTCTCCGTTCCAATCGATATTCTTCGGAGCGCTAGGCATGCCTGTGATATACATAGCTTTGATGGCAGCGCTAAGCTCGGTTATCACCGCAGTCGCCCTTATAATAGGAGGGTATCTTGCCGACGCTTTCGGCAGGAGAAAGGTAATAACCATATTCAGCACTATATCGGCTGGGAGCGCCTTCATGTATTTGTTCATAAACAGTTGGCAGATAGTGCTCGTGCCTGTAATAATAGGCTCTTTGTGCAGCATATACACCCCTGCATTCAACTCCCTGTTAACAGAGTCGATGCGCGAGGACATGCGTCCTTCTGGATTTGCCTCGTTTGCAATGCTAAATACCCTGCCGGCCATATTCTCACCAGTAATAGGCGGCCTTCTCATGATGTATTACGGCGATGTCCCGGGACTCAAGATAGCCTTCTTCATAAGCGGAGTTCTTGGCCTGATAGCGATGCTTGTTCGCAGCTGGAAGCTGGGTGAGACCTACAAGCCGAAGGTGAGGATAAGAGAGCCTTTGATCAAGAGCTTCGGAGCGATACTGCACGGTTATGCACATGCATTGAAAAAAACAAACAGCGATGCGAAGAAGCTCCTCCTTTATACAATAACTTCCAGCATCGCGGCAAGCTTTACTACCATATTCATCTCACTGTATCTTGTGAAGCAGCTGAACTTCCCTCCGATCACTTATGGGCTTCTTAGCGGCGTAACGGGACTAGCCACTGTAATAGTGCTTGTGCCTTCCGTCAGGATAATAAAGCGCGCAGGCCTCAAAAAAGCGGCAATACTCTCTGCGCTCTTCTCCCCATTAAGCATGTTCATCTTTATCTCTTCTAACGGAATGAATGATCTTCTCGCATGGAGCGTTACCGGCGGAGTAGGCGGCGCTATTGCCCAGCCGTCGATGAGCACCCTGCAGGGAAATCTGTCTGAGAAAGAGATACGTGGAAGGCTGATGGCGCTTTTCAGCGTGATGCCGCTTATGGCTGCCTTCCCAGCACAGATACTCTCAGGCTATCTTTATGCCAATGTCTCATATCTGTCGACATTCATGATATCCATACCGTTCTACGTTATTTCAATAATAATACTGATGAGGCTGAACATAAAATGAGATGCCGCACCGTGCATACTCTGCATTTTTTAAACCTTGTTTTGCATATTAAACCATGCCCAGCGCAATAGACACTTTCGTGGAAAGCGTAAAACTGGTAAAGGACAATTATTGGAAGATGCTTGCCATCTATATGTTAAGCTTTGTTATAGGGCTTGTGTTTATAGGGTTGATAGTCGGTGCAGGTGGCCTCGGCGCCCTGTTGCCTGGTTCTGCCCAAAGTACGGCCGGTTTTATACTGGCTTTGGCAATAATATTCATACTCGTCGCCTTGCTAATAGCGCCGATATTCAACGGGGCATACTACTCTCTGGCAATGCAAAGCATGAATAAAAAAGGGAGGCCTTCCCTTGGGAAAGCATTTGAGGATAGCAAAAAGGTCTATAAGAAGATGCTTACGACATTTCTCATACAGATTACAATAACTATTTTCGTAGCGATAGTGCTGGTCTTGCCGATGTTTATCTATTTGTTAAATACAGCTGTCAGCCAGAATGGCGCAGCCGCATTGGCATCCGGCACCGGCACGGCAATTGTTGCAATGTTAATTACCATTGCGGCAGTATTCATAGCATTATTGATACTGTATATGCTCTTCTTCGTTGCAATGCCTCTCGCAATAATCAAGAACGTTGGCGGGATAGATGCGATTAAAAGTAGCTTCCAGATAGGAAAGAGGAATTTCTGGAGCATATTAGGCATGCTGATATTGCTGTTGGTCTCGTATTTTGTAATATACATGGTCATAGAGATGGTTGGATTTGCAGTCAGCATGGCCTCGCCGATATTAGGGATAGCGCTGGTATTGGTATTCAGCATCATACTAAGCTCGTTTGTAGCTGGAGTCAGCGGCTTCCTGCCTATAGTCTTCTACAAGAGATACGTAGGTAA